>CAZXTO010000005.1:1895-13382 GCA_964643675.1 uncultured Planctomycetales bacterium | reverse complement strand
CTCACCGAACTCGGCCGCGACGCCCTCAACGAGCAGGGCGATTGGCTGCTGTTCCAGCGCGAGCGACCGCTCGAGGTCCCCGGCTGATCCCGCTCCCTCTCCACTCCCTTTGATGATCCCTCATGAGCAACTGGCACTATGATCGCGGCGACGGCCCCGAGGGCCCGGTCTTGAGCGGCGAGCTGAAGGAGCTCGCGGCGCTCGGGTAACTCCAGGGCGAACACCGCGTCCGCCGCGAGGGCGGTGAGCGCTGGGTCAAGGCCTCCGCGGTGAAGGGCTTGATGCCGCAGGCGAGCTCGCTGGCCGACCGGCCCTTCGACGCCTTCATCAGCTACTCCTCGAAGGACAAGGAGGTCGCCGACGCGCTGGTCCACCGCCTGGAGCAGGCCGAGGTGCGCTGCTGGATCGCCCCGCGCGACATCCTGCCGGGCGCCAATTGGAGCGAGTCGATCATCGGCGGCATCAACGAGTGCAAGGTGCTGGTGCTGATCCTGACCGCCGACTCCAACACCAGCCAGCAGGTGCTGCAGGAGGTCGAGCGCGCGGTGCACAAGGGGCTGACCGTGCTGCCCTTCCGGGTGGCGGACGTGCCGATCTCGCCCTCGCTCGAGCTCTTCATCGGCGCCCGCCACTGGCTCGACGCGATGACCCGGCCGATGGACCAGAGCCTAGGCGAGCTCGCCGAGGCAGTGCTCCGGGTACTCGGACGCAAGAGCGGGGCGGCTCCCGCGCCGGCCCCGGCGCCGGTCGCGGTGACTGAGGAGGCCCGGGCCTCGTCCTGGATGCCCAAGCTGCTGGTCGGCGGCGTGCTGCTCGCGGCGGGCGCGCTGGCGCTGCTGCGACCTTGGGAAGAAGAGGACGGCCCGATCCACGGCGGCGAGATCGGCCAACACGCCAGGACCATCACCGGCGGCGAAAAGGGCAACGGAGCAGAGGAGACCGTCACCGGCGGCCGCGACACCATCGACCCGAAGCCGACGCCTCCGCCACCGGACCCGGTCGCCCCGGCCCCCGACCCGGCCGAGCTGGAGCGGGAGCGGAAGGCCGCGGAGGCCAAGGCGGCGGAGGAACGCGCGGCGCGCTTCGAGGCCGAACACGAGCAGCTGCAGGCCGCGATCGTCGCGGGCAGGATCCTGAGCACGAGCTGGGAAGGGGGCCGCTACAGCCTCCAGATCCACGAGCGCGAAGCCGACGGCACGCAGGTGAGGGCGACCCTCCTGCGCCACGGCGACGACGCCTTCTGCTCGCTCTTCGAAGGGGAGCTGCGCCTGACCGAAGGGCGCCAGATCGGCAGCGGTTCGGCCCGGACCGCGCTGGACGGTTGGAACCTGAACCTGCGCCCGGCCAAGCGCGCGAACCCGGACCTCGGCCGGAGCCAGGACCCGACCCGCGGCGCCGGCCTGGTGCTGCTGCCGCAGGATCAGGGGGAGGGCCTGCTCGGCGTCGCCGGCGACCGCCAGCTGCGTTTCACGATCGGCGAAGCGGCCGAGACCTCGGCGCCCGACTGGGCCGGCCTGCTCGCCGCGGGATCGGTCTGGGAGGGACACGCCCAGGTGCCCGGCCAGCCCAGCGCCAAGATGCGGATGACCGTGACCGCCTTCGACCCCGAGAGCGGCGCCGTCCGCCTGCTGGCCCATCCGGTCGGCCAGCCGGAGCACCCGGCCGCCGCGATCGGCACGGTGGATCTGGATCCCGCGGCCGCCCGTGGCTGGGCCATGACGGCTCACAAGGAGCCGCAGAAGCGCCCGACCGCGATCGGTCACTGGCTCGGCAACTACCGCTGGGGCTTGAACTCCCGGATCGACGACCAGGGCCGGTTGATCGGCCTGGTGGCCGAGGAGCGGCTGGTCTTGAAGCGCAAGGAGCAGCTGGACTGGCAGCCGGACCGTGCGGCGGCGGTGGCCCAGGCGGTGGCCGCGGGCACGCGCTGGCGCGGGCGCTCCCACCCGGTCGCGAATGGTCCGGTCCACGACATCGTGGTGGACTTCGTCGAGACCGACCCGGATGCCGGCGTGGTGCAGGCGGTGGCCTACCCGCCGGGCAACCCGCGCATCGTGACCGTGCTCAGCGGTTCGCTCAGCCGCGAGGACACCGGCGTGGATGAGTGGCCGCTCCAGCTCGGCAAGGAGGCGAACTCGATCTCCGGCGACCAGCGCCATGGCCTGTTCGCCAACCACCGCGCCGACGTCCAACTCCGCCTGACCGATGACGGGGAGCTGGTCGGCTGGTGCGGCGATGACCGCCTGGAGCTGGAGCCGGTGCCCGAACCGGAAGACCCGGCCCGCTCCGGCCAGGACTACCGCGACTTCGTGCTCGGGGCCTGCCGGGCGGGGAAGACCTGGGAGGTCTACATCCAGCCCGAGGGCCGGGCGGCCTTCCCGGCCAAGATCAGCTTCAAGGAGCGGTCGCGCGACGGCAGCCAGGTCAAGGCGATCCTGTCGGCCACCGCGAACGTGAAGGCCACCTTCGAGGGTTCGATCGAGCTCGACTCCTCGCGCGCCCACGACTGGCCGATCCGCCTGCTGCGCACCACCAACCCGCGCACCTCCCTCGACTCGTCGGGCCTGTTCCACCGCAACAAGCCGCGCCAGCCGCTCTACCTGCGGATCGCGCCCGACGGCACGATCTGGGGGATCTGCGGAACGGAGAAGATCAGCCCGAAGGACTGAGCGCAGGCGACCGCCGGCTCAGCCGCCGAGGCGGATCGTCACCCCGACGACCAGGAAGCAGACCGCCAGGATGGTCTGCAGCCAGGCGTGCCAGGACAGGGCGCCGAAGCCCCACTCGCCGCGCGCCACCTTCGGCGCCATGCGCAGGCGGGCGTGCACGAAGATCGGCACCAGCAGCGCCAGCATGAACAGCTTGGAGAAGATGTGGGCCGACACGCCGCCGGCGGTCGGCAGCCAGTTGGCCGGATCCGGCACCCAGTGGGCCGCCAGCATCGGGCCGGTGATCACCTGGATCAGCAGCGACGGGGCCGACAGCATGAAGAACCGCCGCAGGAAGCCGAGCACCGCCTTCGGGTCGCCGTGCCGCCGCGCCTGCGGCAGGATCACGAGGGCCAGGATCAGGTTGCCGCCGGCGAGCACGCAGGCTGCCAGGATGTGGAGGTTGAGCGTGAGCGAGTTCATGGCTCGAGAGGGATCAGCCCTGTTCCCTAGGACCGCGCGGCTCGCCGTTCACGAGCACGACCGCGGAATCGGTGACCTCGATCCGGTCGCCGTGGCGGACCTGACCGAAATCGACCCCGTCCACCCACAGGCGGCCGCGGCCGACGACCTCGGAGGACATCCGGATCTCGATCCCGAAGGGCACCCCGCCGGGCACCGCCGGCCGCTCCAGGGACATCCGGTACTTCACGCCGTTGACCTCGCCGGAGGTGGAGTTCGCGGCGCAGGCGCACAGCGAGAGGGCCGCGAGCAGGGCGCTGGAGATCCGCAGCATCCGCGCATGGTAATCCGGCCGGCGGTGGACAGGCGCCGGCTCGTCGGGCAGGATGAAGCCTGCCATGGCGGTGAACGGCAAGAAGGCCTTCGAGAAGCGCTCCGGCAGCAAACTGCTGGAGGCGACCGGGCTGCTGAGCCGCTACCACCTGCTGGCCTTCGAGCAGCCCGACCTGCTGGCCTGTCACAACGGCGCCGTGTTCGGGATCGAGGTCTCGCGGCTGTTCCAGGACGAGGGGCAGAAGGGCAAGGCCCAGCACCGCGCCTACGCCCAGCGCCGCCAGCTGCTGCGCGAGGCCCAGGTGCTCCACCGCAAGCGCACCCGGACCGCGCTCGACCTGCTGGTGGAGTTCCGGAACGGGGCGGTCGTGCCCGAGGGGCAGCTGCCCGACCTGATCGAGGCCTTGCTCGAGGCCGCGGCCGAGGAACCGGCCGCGGTCGGCGAGCAGCTCACCCTCTCCGAGGCCCCCATTCGCCGCGCCGGACTCGCCGAGCTGGTCGGCGCGGTGCGCTCCACCCGCCGTGAAGGCGGCGACGGCCCGCTGTGGGGCATGGCCAGCGAACCCTGGACCGAGCAGCAGGTCGGCGCCCTGCTCCAGCTGCGCCTCGACAAGAAGGAGGAGCGGCTGGCCAAGTACCGCCACGACGGCGTGCTCGCCCACTGGCTGCTCCTGATCTGCGACGCCCTGCCTGGCCGCCGCCCGCAGCCCCCCCACCCCTGCGCCGCGCCCGGCCGCTACCGCAGCTCCTTCGACCGCGTCTTCGTGATGGACTTCAGCGGCCACCACTGGACCGAGCTGGAGCTGGACCGATCTGGTGGCAACGGCGCGCCGTCGACCGGCGGCTGATTCCCAGGGACCGACGGGAGCTCTGGGGACGACGCCTTCGTCGCCGCCTGCGCCGCCAGGAGCTGCTTCACCACCGCCTGCAGCTCCGCCATTCGGGTCCGCAGCTCCTCCAGGTCCGCCGTCGAGGCGGAGGAGGCCAGGCGCCGCTCCAAGGAACGGTCCAGCTCGACGATGCACGCCAAGAGCTCTGCCCGGGCCTGCGCACTCCGGTCGGCGCCTTGGCCGAGCGAGGCCTGAATCCCAGCCAGCCCCTCGGCTGCTCGCGCATCGGCCAGGATGCGCTCCTGCTCGAAGGCCTCGAGCCGCTCGCTCAAGCCGTGGAGCACCCCTTCCGCCTGGGTCGCTCCTGCGTACTCCAGGGCCGCGCCCCAGTCATGGAGCGCGGAAGCCAGGCCTTCGGTGCGGTGACCGGCCGCGGCTTCGGCCGCCGCCCTTTGCGCTCCGAGGGCCTCGAAGCCGCCATCCACCGCTTTCCCCACGTGCGCCGCCTGCCGCTCGACGGCCGCCAACACCTCGTCACGCTGGGCGCGGGTTTCCTCACGGGTGGCCAGGCGGGCCAGCGAACCGCGCACGCCCTCATCGACCCGCCGCAACTCCTTCTGTAGCTCTGCCTGCAGGTCGGCGTGGAGCCCCGTGAACCGCTCGTCCATGGCGACCGACTGGTCCTGGATCTCGGTCCCGATGACCGCGAAGCGCCACCAGAGCAGGCCGGCCACGGCCGCCCAGGCGGCGAGCGAAGCCGCGAGGCGCCAACGACCTGGCCCGAGGCGCAGTCGGCGGAGCCGCTCGAGCCCCGCCCGGTAGGCCGGGTTGCCGGGATCGAGCTCCGCCGCCCGCCTCCAACACGACTCGGCGTCGAGGTGCTGCCCTTGCTGGCAAGAGACCCGCGCCCGGAAGTCGAGCGCCTCCGTTTCGGTGCAGGCGCCCGCCTCGAGCGCCCGCTGGAGCGCGACCACCGCCTCGGCGTAGCGCCCCCGCCGCGCCAGCCAGGCGGCCTCCCGCAGACCGCCGCCGGCGGAGTCGCTCGCCACACCCGCCCCTCCATTCGCCGCCACGGCGGGTCCAGTCGATTCGGTCCTCCTGCTCATCCTTGGCCCTCCTCGAGCTGGAGACACGGGTCCGATGCGTGGCGGATGCAGAGCACCGCCCTAGCCCTGCGCCATGGTGGAGCCGACGTTGATGTGCTTGGACTCCTCGTCCTCGCCAGGCGGGAGCAGGCTGGCCAGCTGGCGCAGGGTCGCCTTGAGCCCGTCCAGGTCGTCGGCGTCCATCGCCTGCCGGCCCTTGGCCACGAGCAGCTCGCCTTGGGCCGGGTCGCGCAGGATCTCGAGGCGCTCGGCGTAGTAGTCCAGCCGGCCGTAATGCCAGCCGGGTTGGGCGTCGAGGACCTGGAAGTAGATGGTCAGGAGGTCGCCCTTGCTCCGCCGGACCAGGTCGGGATCGTTGGCCGCGATCGCCCGGGAGAGCTCGTCCTCCAACCGGGCCAGGTTGGACCGGTCCCGGCTCTCGCCGTATTCCCCCACCACGCGGGCGGCGTCCTTGCGGGCGTCCTCGGCCTGCTCGAGCAGGATCGGCCACTCCACGATGTCCTCCGCCCCATCCAGGGCGGCGGCGAGCTGGCGCAGCCGGCGATCCAGTTCGGCCAGCGCGTCCGGATCCTCGCCGGCCGCGAGCAGCAGGGAGTCGACGTGATCGACCATCTGCTGGTCCTCGATGCCGGTGATCGCCGCCTTGACCTGGTCGAGCTCCTTCTCGGCCGCGTCCGCCCGGACCCGCTCCAGCCGAGCCTTCTGCTCGATCGCCACCTGCTCGAGCCGCTCGAGGGAGCTGTGCCCCATCAAGGAGTCGAAGCTGATCTCGAAGTCATCATCCAGCGCTGGCACCGAGGCCGAGAGCCGGATCCCCTGCGAGGCGTCCATGATCAAGGCGATCTGCAGCTCGCTGCCCATCGGCAGGTCGCGCTTGATGTCGGCCCCGGTGATCTCCAGCACGCCGATGCCGTGGTTCCGCTCGGCGCGCAGGTGCTCCCCCTCCAGCAGCGGGATCCGCAGCTTGTCCGCGGCCTCTCCGGCCCGCAGGGTGATGGTCGAGAAGTGCTCCATCGAGCGGCGCGCCGGCAGCTTGTCGCCCTTCTCCAGGTAGATGGCCACGCTGCCGTTGGCCAAGCCCACGCTGATCGTGCCCGGCAGCGGCGGGTGCTCCTCCGGAATCACCCCGAGCGTGTAGCTGACCGTGGCCGGTGAGGTCGGGATCAAGGCGCCGGTCTGGTCGCGGAGCTCGAGGCGGAATTCGTGGCGCCGCATCTTCTCGGCGAAGAGCTTGGTCATGAAGACACCTTGAGCGCCGAGAGTGATCCGTCCCGACCGCCACTGGGTCTTGGCGTCGAGGAACTCCACCGTGTATCCGGCCATGTCCTCTCCGCCTGGTGCCACCACGCGGCCGCCGATGTCCGGGTCGGCGACGTTGCCGACCGGTCTGTGCTCGATCTCGATCTTCCACGTCCCCGCCTCGATCGGGGCGCTGACCATCTGGGAGGCCGGCATCTCCTGGATGCTGGCGAAGATGGCGGCGCCGCGGGCCACCACCGTGATCGGATCGACTCCGGTCTCCAGCTTCGCCCCGAGTTCGGAGGCCACGGCGTCGCGCACCCACGGGTTCAGGGTGGTGCCGCCGACCATCAGCACGCTGTCCATGTCGGCGCCGCTCATCCCCGCCTTCTGCAGGGTCTGGCGGCACAAGCCCAGGGAGCGCTCGATATAGGGCCGACTGATCTCCTCCATGTCCTCGGCGGTCAAGGTGTAGGCGAAGTCGACCGTCTTGCCGTCGGCGTCCTGGCACAGGTTCTCGATCCAGAGTTCGTGTGAGCCCCGAGTCCGGCAGACCTCGATCTTGGCCAGCTCGGCGTGGTACTTCATCTTGCCGAGGGCGGCGCGCCAGCGCGGATCGCCGCCGCGCTGGAAGCCCGGCAGGTTGAACTGGGCCTGGATCGCCGGGACCATCCTCTTACCGACGATGTCCCAGTCGAGCAGCTTGCCCCCGAGGTGGTTGTCGCCGTCGTGGGTCACCACCCGGATCACCCCATCCCGGACCTGCATGAGCGCGGCGTCGAAGGTGCCGCCGCCGAAGTCGTAGACCAGCCAGTAGAGGTTGTCGCCCTCGCTCTGGAAACCGTGAGCTAGGGAGGCGGCGATCGGCTCCAGCAGGAGGGGAACCTGGCCGAAGCCAGCCAGCTGGGCCGCCTTCTGGGTCGCGTTGGACTGCGGGTTCTCGAAGGCTGCGGGAATCGTGATCACCGCCGAACGGACCTCCTCACCCATGGTGCTCTGGACGTTGGCCTTCAGCTCCTTGAGGACCTCGGCCGACAGCTCCTCCGGCAGCAGGAAGCGGCCGCTGCGCTGGAAGGTCTTCCCGCCTTCTTCGCCCATCCCCATGCGGAGCTTGAACTCCAGGTCAGCGTTCGCCTGGTCCTCCTCATCGCCCAGAGCGCGCAGCTTCGACTCCTGGCCGATGTGCAGGTTGCCGCGCTTGTCGATGTAGACCGCCGAGGGGGTGGTCCCCGATCCGAACTTGTTGGGGATCACTCGGGCGTCGACGTTGTCGATCACCGCGATGGTGCTGTTGGTGGTACCGAGGTCGATACCGAAGTCAATGGTGGTGCGGGTCATCGTTGCTGCTGGGTTCAGGGAGTCTCGCTCAGGGCTTGGTCACCGGTCGAGGGACCTTCGGTGTCGTCATCCGCGGGCGCGCCCGGGGTCTTCCGGGCGCTCTCCTCGTCGGGGTCGGCGTCGAATTCCGCGGCCGGTTCGGTGTCGGCTTCCAACGCAGAGGCCGGGTTCGAGTCGCGGGCGGCCCGCGCTTCCTCCGCAGGCTCCGCAGGGGAGGTCTCGGTGGCCCCTTCTTCGGCGGCCTCGACCGGATCTCCGCCGTCGGCTTCGACCGGCTCCTTCGGCACCGAGACGAAGACCTTGCCGCGCTGAAGCAAGCGGTCTTGGAAGTAGATGATCGGGGAAACGGCGTCGCTCACCCGATCGAAGGTGAGGCCTTCGGTCGGCACGAACTGCAGCGGCTCCATCATTCCCTCCCCGCCGGTGGGGTAGCGCTCGCCGGTCGGGTCATGGACCTCGATCCCGCTGGCCCGCAGCGCGTCGATGCTCTTCTCCACCTGACGCAGCGACCGGCGAACCCGCGGGTCATCGTCGTGGGCCTCGATGTCGGCCCACTCCTGCTTGAAGTGCTTCGTCTTGAGGTACCAGAGGCAGGTCGCGAGCTCGGCAACCGCCGGCAGCAGCCCGGCCAACTCCTGCGGGGTCGGCGCCCCCGGCCGAGGATCCTCCTGCGGAGGCTCACTCCGCTCCCCCCTCACCAGGGCCTGACCGTCATAGGGATTGTGAGTGGGGAGCTCGATCCGGAACTCGTGCGGGAAGGCCCGCTGCCTGAGGGAGCCGAGCAGCTCGGGGACGGAGAAGAGTTGTCTCATGTTCGATCGATGGGTGGACGGCGGAGGTCGCTCCGAGCTCTCAACGGGGAAGACAAGGCAAGGAGAGGGCGCTGATGGCCGTGGCGCTGCAGCCGCAGGCCGTGCAGGACCCGCCCCTCATCTGGTGGTAGTGCTCGGGCGGATCGCCCACCGGAGCGGCCGGCGCCGGGCCGCCACCGAAGCCCGGGTGGACCTTGTCGACGTGCCGAATCATGTTCTTCCCGCTCACTTTGGCCGAGCAAACAGGGCACGGGATGAGCTGCCCCGGCGCCGCTTCCCGGGCCAACTTCTTGAGGGCGGCGCGGGCCGCCCGCGGCGTCCCCGAGGCCGGCTCTTCGTAGACCAGTCCGTGCAGGGACTGGAACTCCTCGCCACAACAGCAGCGATGGTCGAGGAGCGTGTCGCTCTCCTGGACACGGATCGAGGCGCCGCAGGAGGGGCAGTCCAATTCGCTGCGCGGAGCCGGAGCTGCCGGCGGGCGGTCGACCAATCCCAGGACGGCACCGGTGGGGTCCGAAGCGGGCGCTCCCCCTTCGATGAGCTCGCTGCCGTAGCCCCACCCCTCATCAACCAGCTCGGCGATGAGCTCGTGCTGCCGCCACTGCTCCTCGGGCGCCACACCGGCCGCGAGCACCGGCTCGGGATGAGCCTTCTCGAAGCGCGGGATCGCCTCGGCCCGGGCCTGCTCCAGGCGCTTCCGCGAGCGCCGCTCGGCGTCGAGCAAGCGCCGGGAGGAGCGCCGCTCCTCCTTGAGGGCCTTCTCTGCGTCGGCGAGGCGCTCCTCGGCCGCCGCGCGCAGCTCCTTCGCCTCGACCAGGAGTGCCTCCTTGCGACGACGACGGCGGGAATCCCTCCAGGATTTCATTCCGCCGAAGGTCACCAGGCTCAAGGCGAGGGAGGCGGTCGATACGAGGGGCAGGGTGGCCTCGATCCTGGTGGAACCGAGAATGGTCCCGTCCAGCTCGATCAGGGTGACGACGGTGAGCACGGCGACCCCGAACACGAAGGCCAGGGTCGATCCGATGCCGTGGAGGTCGTCGTCACAGCTCGTACACAAGCCCTTGCGCCAGGTCGCCACCCCCTTGCAACGATGGCAGGCGGGCTTCCCACCGCCAGGATCGATCACCGCTCGCGCCTCTTCGGCCTCCTCCTGCAGAGACTGGATCCGGGTCTGCGCCGGGCGCGCCGCGACCTGGGCGGTGTGGGCGGCGCGGACCAGGTCCTCGAAGTGGTGATCATCCGCCGCGCCGAGCCGGTCCTCTTGCCAACGCTCGATCCGTCCCGGGAGGTCCCGGTGTTCGTCGCGGCAGCAGGGGCAGCGCGGGACCACCACGGTCCCGTGACGAAACTCCTGGCCCTGCCCGAACAGCAGCTCCACCTGGCGAACCTCCCCGCACATCGGCACCTGGATGGAGGCCTCGGCCACCGCCCGGTCCTGATGGCAGAAGAAGCAGGTCCGAGCATCCGACTGCTCGAATTCCTTGGGCAGGCCGCGCCCTCTCTGGCCGCCGCTGAGGCGCCGCTCGAGGTCTCGGGTCTTCGGGATCGGCGTATTGACCTTGCCGGCCTTCTCCTTGAGGAGCTTGGCGCTGCCGGAGTAGACCTTGTCCACCTTGGCGGCCAGGAGGATGTGCTCGAGCGCGTGGCTGAGTCCTTCCCGGAGGCTGGCCTTCTTCCGCTCGAGCTCTCGTTCGTCGCCAGCGACACAGCTGGCGCAGAGCCAATAGGGCTGGCCACGGAACTCGCCGTTGGTCCACTGGGAGTAGGACCTCGACCCGCAGCTCACGCAGTTGGGCAGTTGCCAGCTGCTCATCTGCGGGTCGGGGCGGGAGACCGTGCCGAGGCGGCCGATCTCGTCGAGGAAGCGCTTGAGGTTCGACTCCGGCTCGTTGTAGGCGTCGATGGCCTGGTTCGAGAGCTGCCAGCCCCGGCTGTCCAGGGCAGCGGCAAGGCACCGGCGCAGAGGAGAGCCCATGGCGGGGTCGAGCACGATGAGCTGCTGGATGGCCTGTTCGGGGTTGCCGGCTTCTCGCTCGGCCCGAGCGGACTCCAGCAGCTCGATCTGATCCTCCTCCAGATCCCAATAACCCGGGCTGCACCAGGATTCCTCGTTCTCGGTGTTGCCCTCGACGATCTCGAGGTTGCGGTTGATGCGCTCCCGGATCGCCGGCCCGATCGCGATCTCCTCGGCGATCCTCAACAGCTCGAGCGACTCCTTCCACTCCTCGGTCTTGTTGCCGAAGTTGATCTGACCCTTCAGGATGGCTTCGGCCACGGCGTCGTGGATGCTGGCCCGGGTCAGGTCATCCGGGGGCAGCATCGCGTCCACCACCTCGAGCAGCTGCGCCGTGTTGGCGTGCATCTCGCGGACGAAGCGCCCGCCGTGGTGCGGGGTCCGCTTCCAGCGAGCCTCGGCGCTCTCCATGGCCGCCTTGATCCGATCGCGCACCGGCATCAGGGAGGCCCGGATCACCTGGTCGCACATCTCCGCCGGCATGCCCGACTTCCGGATCAGGCGCAGGTGCCGCCGACTCTCGCTCAGCTCGTTGGCGGCGGCCGCGTTCAAGGCGAGCTCGGCGTGGATGTTCAACAGGGCAGCCGACATCCCGCCGCGCAGCCGCTCGACGAATTCCCGGTCGAGTCCGACGTCCTGGAGCTGCTCAGCGCGCTTCCGCACCAGGCTCCAGAACCCGTCGTCCGCGATGACCTGGCTCCAGGA
>CAZXTO010000005.1:0-1795 GCA_964643675.1 uncultured Planctomycetales bacterium | reverse complement strand
GCGTCGGGCTCGAGCGGCCAGAACCAGAACAGCTCGTCGATCAGGCGCTGGACCGGCTGGACCAGGCGCTCTTCTGCCGCGCGGCGCTGCTCCTCGTCGGGCGCCGGATCGAGCGCGAAGGCCATCGCCGAGCTGGAGTCCTGCTCGATGCCCAGCTTGGCTTGCATCTTGAGCCGGTTCTGACGCTGCTGGACCTCTCGGGGAGTGGCCGAGACCGGAATTCCCAAGACCCGGAACAGGTTGCTCCGAAACAGCTGGGGGGTCGCTCGCGCCTGCAGTTCCGGGCAGTCCGCGCGCAGGTCGATGGTGGTGGTCTTGCTCATGCTCCTCTCGACCGGGCCCGGCCTCACGCAGGTCAGCGCCGAGGCCGGGGCCGGCCAGCCATTCCAGCTGTCGGCGCGCGAGTCGCCTCCGGCTCACGCGCGGCGATGGCGGATCGTCCCCCTCATGACACTCCCGAGATGCGTCTGGCGCCGCTCCGGGCGGAGCCGGAATCGGCTGGGACCCAGGAGGGCCGGGGTAATCTGAACGACTCGATGCGATCGCTCGCTCCCCTGCTGCTCCTGATCCCCGCCTGCACCATGCCGACCGCCTCTGAACCGCCGGCGCCGCTCCCCGCCGTCGGCGCGCCGATGGCCGACGAGCAGGTCACCGCCTTCGCCCGCCTGGCCCTCGACGGGATCGTGCGCGAGTACCCCAACAAGCCGTCCAACGTCATGGCCACGGCCGAGGACGTGCGCTCGCCGCGGGACATGCACCCGGCCTTCTACGGCAGCTTCGACTGGCACAGCTCGGTGCACGGCCACTGGATGCTGGTGCGGCTGCTCAAGCTCTACCCCGGCAGCTCGATCGAGGCCGAGGCCCGCGCCAAGCTGGCGGCGCACCTGACCGCCGACAAGATGGCCGCCGAGACCGCCTACTTCGAGCCCAAGCACAACCGCAGCTTCGAGCGCACCTACGGCTGGGCCTGGCTGCTGCGGCTGGCGCTGGAGCTGCGCGAGTGGGACGACCCGCAGGGCCGCGAGTGGGCCGCCAACCTGGCGCCGCTCGAGCAGCGCATCGTCGAGCTCAGCAAGGAGTACCTGCCCAAGCTGAGCTGGCCGATCCGGGTCGGCGAGCACCCCAACACCGCCTGGGCGCTGAGCGAGTTCCTCGACTACGCGCGCGCCACCGGCGACCGCGAGCTGATGCGCGTCGCCGCCTCGCGCGCCCGCGACTACTACCTCGAGGACCGCGACTACCCGGTGATGTACGAGCCGAGCGGCCATGACTTCTTCAGCCCCGGCCTGCTCGAGGCCGACCTGATGCGCCGCGTGCTGCCGCCCGATGACTACTCGATCTGGCTCGACGGCTTCCTGCCCGGCCTGACCGAAGGCGGGCTCGGCAACCTCGGCGCGCCGGTCGCGGTCAGCGACCCCACCGACGGCAAGCTGGTCCACCTGGCCGGCCTCAACCTGGTGCGGGCCTGGACCCTGCGCGGCGTCGCCTCCGCCCTGGCCGAGGCCGACCCGCGCCGCGCCACCCTGCTGGCCGCCGCCGAGGCCCACGCTTCCGCTGGCCTGGATTACGTCTTCAGCGGACACTATGAGGGGGAGCACTGGTTGGCATCCTTCGCCATCTACCTGCTCACCGACGCCGGCCTCGGCCGCTGAACCCCATGCGCCTCCTTCCCCTCCTGAGCCTCGCCCTCCTGCCGACCCTCGCGCCGGCGCTCCCCGCCGCTCCGGCCGCCACCCCCGCTGCGCCCCAGCAGGCCCCGGAGCCAGGGGCTCTCGAATTGATGCGGATGCTTCTC
>CAZXTO010000004.1:0-29968 GCA_964643675.1 uncultured Planctomycetales bacterium | reverse complement strand
GCAGGTAGGCCTCGTGCACGACCGCAGTGGCTTGCAGGGTGTGTCCGGCCCGCTCGCGCGACATCCGGCTGGCGGCGAGCTCGCGCAGCTCGCCGTAGACCGCCTCGAACAGCGCCGCGGCGACGTCCTCGCCCTCGGCGGCGGATCGGAGCAGCAGGGTGACCTCGGAGCGACGGTCGGACATGTTGGTGGTGGCGACGGGTGCGGGTCCCAGCCACCAGGGAACATACCGCTTCGCTCGATGGCCAGCCGTGCGGTTCAGGCCAGCGAGAGTAGCGCTCCGCCGCCGCATCGATCGCCAAGCGCTGCCAATGAGCGTCCATCTGTCGCCAAAACAGCGTTCGGGCGACATGTCCACGGAGTATGTCGCCCCGAGCGACACCTCCAGGGATTTCGACTCCGGGCCTCTTCGCTGGTTCGGACCGTCCTCCCGGATGCCGGCCGCTGCCGCAGAAGCGGCACCGCAATTGGCCTATTCCGCGACCAAGCGCCGGAACTTCGCTGTCGGGTGGTACTGGATTACCCGCTTTCGAACACGGTTCAACAGACCGAGTCCGACGAGCTCGTTCAGGTCGCGCCCAGCCGTCACCAGGGTCACGCCATGGAAACGAGCGTGGTCCCCCTGGGTGAACACTGCCTCCGGGTGCCGGGAAAGGAAATCGAACAACGCGAGTTGGCGCACGTTCAATCGGTCATCGAGCCTCAGCCGCCTCCGGGAACGCTCCCGCAATTCCATCCGTCGACGAAGGAAGCGCGCGAAGTGCTCCATCTCCTGCTCCATGCAGCGGACTTGATGCCGAACCAGGTAGGTCGCATCGAATCCATCGGTGGCGGCGAAGCGGAAGGCCGAGTAGTAGGAGGCCCGGACTCGGTCGATCATCCTGGACACGGGCAGGAATCGGACCCACCAGTACTCCGGCCGGCGGATCAGGCTCCAGAGGAACACCCATCGCGCCGTGCGACCGTTGCCATCTCCGAAAGGGTGGTCATAGGCGATCTGGTAATGGAGCAGAATGGCCCGCACGACCGGGTGAAGGAAGTCATCGTCATCGTCATCCTGGTTCGCGAATGCACAGAGGCGCTCCAGGCGTGCGGGGAGTTGCTCGAAGGGCGGTGGCACGTGCACGACCTCTCCCGATAGCCGGTCGATCACCCGGACCTCGTCGTCCTGGCGAACCTCGCCGCCATCGGCAGGTGAGTCGAGGGTGTCCTGGGTCACGATCTCTTGGATCTGGCACAGCAGATCTGGCGTCAAGGCCTCTTCCGCCCAATCGTCCATCGTGAGCAGCGCGCGGAAGTTATTGAGGATCATCTGCTCCGAGCGATTGCGAGCCTCGCGCCCGGTCCGCAGCATCTCCTTGGCCACTCCACGAGCCGTGTCGGCTCCCTCGATCCGGCTGGAAGAGAAGGCTTCCTCGATAAATGCCCGGCGTGAGTAGGTCTCAGCCTCCGGGCCATTCCCGCCGGGCAATCCAGCCTCCATGAGCTCCTGGTGGAGATCGATGCGCCGCAGGGCTGCTCGGAGCGGATCAGTCACGACGACCCGCACAGCCTGCTCCGGCGAAGCAAGCAAAGGCAAGACCCGCGAGGCGCTCATCCGCTCCAACTTGACGAGTGCCCACGCTTCCTCCGCTGTGAGGTCAGCTGGTCGAGGACGATGACGGAATCGGGTCCAGTGGAGGTACCCCCTACGGGTGTCCGCTTGCTTCACGACCTCCCGGGTCTCCGGGTCGCCATGGAGGCGTTCCAGGAGATCCGGCTTCTCAGCCATCGTCTCGAGCCAGGACGGCACGCGGTCGGAAGGTCTCGGCATCGCAAAGAGAATACTAACAGGAAAAAATTTCTGTTAAAACAATGTTGCGACCTCCTTCCTCGGATGCCATAAACCCCTACGGCTAAGCCGCTTACCAGAGGACTTAGGCTCCTGCCTTCAAGGAATTCGAGGTTAAGCGGCCCCAAGGCCCATTCGGGGTCTGGACTCGCCGGCACCAAGCCGAGCAATCCTACGGCACGTCCACGCCGCGGTCGCGGCGGCAGGCATCGGCCAGCTCGTAACCGGCGTCGACGTGGCGCACGACGCCCATGCCGGGGTCGTTGGTGAGGACGGCGCGCAGGCGCTCGTCCATCTCCTCGGTGCCGTCGCAGACGCAGACCTGGCCGGAGTGCTGGCTGTAGCCGATGCCGACGCCGCCGCCGTGGTGCATGCTGACCCAGCTGGCGCCGCCGGCCACCGCCAGCATGCCGTTGAGCAGCGGCCAGTCGGCGACGGCGTCGGTGCCGTCCTTCATCGCTTCGGTCTCACGGTTGGGGCTGGCGACGCTGCCGCAATCGAGGTGGTCGCGGCCGAGCACGATCGGCGCGCTCAGCTCACCGTCGCGCACCATGCGGTTGAACTCGAGCCCCGCCACGTGGCGCTCGCCGTAACCCAGCCAGCAGATGCGGCTCGGCAGGCCCTGGAAGGCGACGCGCTCCTGGGCCATCTTGATCCAGCGGCACAGGTGCTCCTTCTCGGGGAACAGCCGCAGGATCGCCTCGTCGGTCTTGCGGATGTCCTCGGGGTCGCCGCTCAGCGCCGCCCAGCGGAACGGCCCTTGCCCCTCGCAGAACAGCGGCCGGATGTAGGCCGGCACGAAGCCGGGGAAGTCGAAAGCGTTCTCCACCCCCGCCTCCTCCTTGGCGAAGGCGCGCAGGTTGTTGCCGTAGTCGAAGGTCTCGGCCCCGCGCTTCTGCAGCTCCAGCATCAGCTTGACGTGCTTGCCCATGGTGGCGTAGCTGCGGAACTCGTACTCGGCCGGGTCGTTCTCGCGCAGCGCCAGCGCGGTCGCGAGATCCATGCCGTCGGGCACGTAGCCGTTCAGCGGGTCGTGCGCGCTGGTCTGGTCGGTCAGCACCTCGGGCGTCAGGCCGCGCTCGACCAGCCGGCTGAGCAGCTCGGTGGCGTTGCAGCAGACGCCGATGCTGACCGCCTCGCCGCACTGCTTGGCGGCGTAGGCGCGGTCGATGGCGTCGTCGATGCCCTCGACCACCTCGTCGAGGTACTTGGTGCGCACGCGGAAGTCGATGCGCGCCTGGTCCACGTCGGCCACCAGGCAGATGCCCTCGTTCATGGTCACGGCCAGCGGCTGCGCGCCGCCCATGCCGCCGCAGCCGGCGGTCACGGTGATCGTGCCCTTCAGGCTGCCGTCGAAGCGCTTGTTCGCCACTGCGGCCAGGGTCTCGTAGGTGCCCTGGAGGATGCCCTGGGTGCCGATGTAGATCCACGAGCCGGCGGTCATCTGGCCGTACATCATCAGCCCCTGACGCTCGAGCTCGCGGAAGTGCTCCCAGTGGGCCCACTTGCCGACCAGGTTGCTGTTGGCGATCAGCACCTTCGGCGCCCAGCGGTGGGTGCGGAAGACGGCCACCGGCTTGCCGGACTGCACCAGCATGGTCTCGTCGGGCGCCAGCCGCTGCAGCGTGGCGACGATCTTCTGGGCGGCGTCCCAGTCGCGCGCGGCCTTGCCGGTGCCGCCGTAGACCACCAGGTTCGCCGGGTCCTCGGCCACGTCGGCGTGCAGGTTGTTCAGGAACATGCGCAGCGCCGCCTCGGCGTGCCAGTCCTGGCAGTGCAGCTCGGTGCCGGTCAGCGAGGGCTGGGGACCGGGGGTGATCGTGAGGGGCTTCAGGGTCTCGGTCGCGGCCATGGAAGGCGCATTCTAGCCGGGCCCGAGGGAGGCCCCGTCGCAGGGGAATTCAGGGGTAACCGATCCTGGTTGGATCCGTCTGCTCTGGTGAAAGGGAAACCAGAGCCATGGCTCAGGAGAACGAACGAGGAAACGCACGCCATGCGGCCCGCCGGGCCCGGAGGATCCACAGGGGGAACGTGGAGCGGGTCCGGCGGGAAGCGCCGGGAAGAGGTGGCTCAGTCGGTGGTTGGCCCCAGCTCGAGCTGTTCGCGGTCGAAGGGGGTGAACAGGATCCGGCGGTAGCCGTCGGCCTCGAACAAGCAGCCGTACCGATCTTCGCCGAGGGCCACCAGGTCGGAGTAGGCCGCGCTCTCCTGGTAGAGGACGGCGGCCTCGCTCCAGCTTCGACCACCATCGAGGCTGGCCCGGATCGCCAGGCGGCGGCGTCCGGCAGGGTCGGCGGGGCCGGAGTAGAGCAGCAGCTCGCCCCCTCGCAGCCGACCGCCGTGCAGCAGCGCACCTTGACACACCGGCCCGGCGAGGTCGGGCACCGGCGCGAAGGGAGCCTGGAAGCTCTCGCCGCCGTCGGCGCTGGAGGTGGCGCCGCGCGTACCCTCGGAGCTGCCGTGCTGGTCCCGCGTATTCACGTACAGGATGCCGTCGACGCGTTCGACCACCGCAGTCTCGGAGGGATTCAGCACGTCGGTGCCGAGATGCGAGTCGTCCACCGCCCCGATCCTCCAGCTCCGGCCACCATCGTCGCTCAACAGCAGGTGGGCGCCGAGGAACCGGTTCTGCGGCCCCTCGGCGACCGAGAAGTTGGCCGGCACCACCAGGCGGCCGGCGTGCCGGCCGTGTCGGAGCTGGATGGCGTGACAGGGTCCGGTCGCGTACCAGCGCCACCCGGGGCGGTCGGCGGTCGCGGAGAGCGGCCGGGGGCCGGTCCAGAGGCGACCACCGTCCGAGGACCGCATCAGATAGGGGTCCCGGTAGCCCTTCTCGCCGGCCCGGATCTGCGCTTCATGGCAGTGTTCTGGTTGCCGCACCAGCACCAGCAGCACGTCCCCGCTCTCCTGGTCCACCACCGGGGAGGGGTTCCCGAACAGCCCCGGACCGTTGTCCGCGATGACTTGCAGCGGCCCCCAGCTCTGCCCCTCATCCACGGAGCGCTTCATCACCACGTCCACGTCACCGGAGTCCCCGGATCCGTTCAACCGACCCTCGGCGAAGGCCAGCAAGTCGCCGTCCGGCAGCCGCACGATCGCCGGGATGCGGAAGGTGTGGTAGCCGCGCTCGCCGGCCTGGAAGACCTCGACCAGGAGTGGCGACGACGTTGCCGCCACCTCGGCGGCCTCGGTCGGGTGCTGGGCCGGCAAGGCGGTCACGGCAGCGAGGACGAAGGCGGGGAACAGGACAGGGAGCCAGACCATCGCCCCAGCGTAGAAGCCGCGGCACTCGTGGGCGGATCGCTGGTGGGAGGCGGACGGTGGACGGCAGAACGCGGGCTAGAGCCGGAACACGGCTCGAGCCCAGGCATGGCGGTGTTCCGGGCCGTCACCGTGGCGGTGGAGGGTCCCGATCACCTCCTCGTGCACGAGCAGTTCGCCAGCGGGCAACAGCTCGCGGATCTCGCCCGGTCGCAGCTCGCCCGGCCACTTGCCGGGGTCGAGCTGATCCGTGAAGCCGGTCAGGAAGACCAGGCCACCGGCTGCGGTCCAGGTCGGGAGCAGCTGCACCAATCGGTCGCGATCCTCGGGTTCGAGCACGGGGAGCAGGCCGAAGGCCAGCCCCGTTCCGAAGCGTTCCGGAGGCCGGAAGTCCTGGAATGGGCTGCCTTCGATCCGGACCGGCAGACCGCCCGCGGCCTCCTCGACCTGCCGGGCGACCGCCCGGTCGGGCTCCAAGCCGACGCAGCGGAAACCGCGCCGCGCGAGGTACAGCAGGTTGCGCCCGAGACCGCAGCCGAGGTCCAGGACCGGCCGCGACGGATCCAACCAGTCCACCCGCTCGCTCAGCAGGGCTTCCGGCTCAGGCCCGAAGTCGGTCTCGGTGGCGGCTCCGCCCATACTCCGAGCCTACTCCTGAATCGCCATTTCGGCGAGGGACTGGGCAGAATAGGCGCATGCCCGCGCTCTCCACGCTCGCCCTGATCTGCTGCGCGGCGGCGCCGCTGCCGCCCCAGGACGCCGCAGGGGCCGAGCCTGCCGCCTCCGCTCCCGCTGGTCCGGAGCTCGGCCGTTGGCGAGCCTGGCTCGATTCCCCTGGCGGCGAATTGCCGGTCGGACTGGAGCTGGCGAACAGCCCCGGGGGTCCTGTCGCTTGGTGGATCAACGGCCCCGAGCGCATCCGGATCCCCGTGGTCCGCTTCGAAGAAGGGGCGCTGGTCCTCGACATGCCCCACTACGACTCCACGGTGCGCGCGCGGCTCAGCGCCGACCGCCGGCGCCTCGACGGCGAGTGGCGCAAACGACGCGACGCCGACCGGTGGACCCGCATGCCCTTCCACGCGGTCGCCGGCGACGCGCCGCGCTTCGCCGCGCCAGCCGCTGGCTCCGCCGGCGGTAGCGGCGTTGCCGCTGGCCACGGCTCCGCTTCCGGCGAGGACACCGCCTCGCCGCCCCCGACGGCGGCCCCCTTCCCCGAGCGTTGGGCGGTGCGCTTCGCGTCCTCCGCCGACCCGGCGGTCGGCGTCTTCCGTAGCCTCGAGGCCGCAGCCGCGACCGGCCCCGGCGTGAACCTGGTCGGCACCTTCCAGACCACCTTGGGGGACTATCGCTACCTCGCCGGTCGCTGGGATCCGCCGCGGCTGCGTTTGAGCTGCTTCGACGGCGCCCACGCCTTCCTCTTCACCGCCGAACGCGACCCCTTCGGCAGCCTGAACGGCGACTTCTGGTCGCGCGACAGCTGGCACGAGGGATGGTCCGCCGAAGCCGCCCCGGACATCCGGCTCGACGAGGGCTTCGGCGCCGGCAGCTGGAACCCGGAGATCGACCTCTCCACCCTGCGCTACCCCGATCTCGACGGCGAGACGCGCGGCCTGGACGACCCCGCCTGGGGCGGGCAGCCCCGGATCCTCATCGTCTTCGGCAGCTGGTGCCCGAACTGCAATGACGAGGCCGCGCTGATGGCTGAGCTCCATCGACGCTACCGCGACCGCGGCCTGCGCATGGTCGGCCTGGGCTTCGAGCTGACCGGCGACCAGGAGCGCGACCTCCGCCAGCTTCGTCGCTTCCGCGACCACCACGGCATCGAGTATCCGCTGCTGCTCGCCGGCACCGCCGACAAGGAGGCAGCCGCGCTCGCCTTCCCCGCGCTGAAGACCGTCAAGGCCTACCCCACCGCGATCTTCCTCGACGCCGACGGCGCCGTCCGGGCCATCCACACCGGCTTCGCCGGTCCCGCGACCGGGGCGGAGCACGCCCGCCTGCGCGAGCGCTACGCGGAGCTGATCGAGAGCATGCTCGACTCCTAGAAGGCCGGGCGCGGGTGCAGCGGACGCATGTCCGAGGGCACCGGCGTCTTGCCGAGGGGCGCCAAGCTGATCGTCGCCAGCTTGAGGTGCGCCAGGCCGAAGGGGATGCCGATGATCGTCAGGATGCAGGCGACGCCAGCGAACAGGTGACCGAGGGTCAGCCAGAACCCAGCGAAGACGATCCAGAGCACGTTGGCCAGACCGGTCCCCGGGATCCGCTCGACGCCCATGGCACGGTTGTCGACCAGCACGCGGCCGAAGGGCCAGGCGGCGAAGCCGGCGATGCGGAACGCGGCGATGGCGAAGGGGATGCCGACGACGGTCAGGGCCAGGAGCGCGCCGAGCAGCAGCCAGCCGATGGCCGCGAACAGGCCGCCGCCGAGCAGCAGCCAGAGCAGGTTGCCGAGCAGGATCACGTCGGGGTCTTTCGGATTCCGTGCTCTAGGATTGCCCGTGGGACCGCCCCACCCCGCCAGCCCCCTGCCATGCCGCGCACCTCGCTCTTCCTCCTGATCGGCGTCGCCCTCGCGCTCGCCGCCGCCTCCACCCCGGCGCAGGTCCACTACCAGGGCCGCAGCCCCTGGAACCTCCAGGCGAGCGGCGGCCCGGACGCCGTGGTCGACGGCTGGTACTACAACCTCGGCATCACCGGCCTGCGCGTCGAGCTGATGCCCGACGCCCCGCGCCACCTCCTCGTGCGCCACGTCTTCGCCGGCAGCCCTGCCGACGGCGAGGTCGAAGTCGGGGACGTCCTCACCGGCGCCGGCGGCCGCCCCTTCCGCAGCGAACACGTCAACGGATACGGCATGGACAAGTTCGGGCCGGACGGGCCGATCCTGGAGTTCGCCGAAGCCCTTGAGGCCAGCCTGGAGCCGGAGGCCGGCGGACGCTTGCCGCTCCGCCTGAACCGGGAGGGCGAGGACTGGGGAGTCGTGCTGGAGCTCGGCACCACGGCCGGGACCTACGCCGACTCCTTCCCGCTCGACTGCGCCAAGACCGATCGGGTCCGCGCCGAGCTGCTCGCCTACCTGCTCGAGCATCAGCAGGAGGACGGTTCCTGGGGCAGCCCGCCGCGCGACACCTTCGCGCCGCTAGCGCTGCTCTCGAGCGGCACCGAGGAGCACCTGGCGGCGGTCGAGCGCAACGCGCGCTTCCACGCCCGCACCACCCACGAGGAGGACGACTCCTGGCTGCTCAACTGGCGCTACATGGCGGCGGCGATCGTGCTCAGCGAGTACCACCTCGCGACCGGGGAGGAGTGGGTCCTCCCCGAGCTCGAGCAGGTCTATCGATTCCTCCTCTCCAGCCAGTACGTCGATCTGGCGCAGGTGAACCCGAAGGCCAAGGAGAGCCACCCGCACACCTACCCCGAGGACCCGATGGACTCGCACGGCGGCTGGGGGCACAACCCCGGCTTCGAGGGTTATGGACCGATCAGCATGCTGACCGGTCAGGGCGCGCTCGCCTTCGCCCTGATGAAGCGCTGCGGCATCGAGGTCGACCGCGCACGCCACGACGCCGCCTATGCCTTCGTCGAGCGGGGCAGCGGCGCCAACGGCTACGTCTGGTACAAGGACTCGCCGGCCGGCGCCCAGGATTGGGCGGACATGGGCCGCACCGGCGCCGCCGGCCTCGCCAACTGGCTCAGCCCGTATCCGGAGCGCGCCTACCGCCAGCGCGCCCGCGCGCACGCCGAGTTGATCGGCGAACACCCGGAGAGCTTCCCCGACACCCACGGCTCGCCGATCATGGGCATGGGCTACGCCGCGGCCGCGGCCTGGACCGACCGCGACGCCTTCCGCGCGCTGATGCGAGCCAATCGCTGGTGGTTCACCCTGGCGCAGTGCACCGACGGCAGCTTCTACTACCAGCCCAACCGCGACAACGCCGGTTACGGCGCCGATTCGCGCCTGTCGGCGAGCGCCGTCACCGCCTTCATCCTGTCCTTGCCGCTCGAAGGGCTCGTCTTGAGCGGCCGAGCGGACTAGGGGCGGCCGGCGCGGTCGATGGAGGGCGGCGGGCGCCGGCGGCGCCCGGCACGGCGGACGGTCCTCAGTAGAGCTGGACCTCGAAGTCCTGCCGCAGCCACCGGCAAGCCCCGGTCGCGTCTTCGCAGATGCCGTACAGGGCGTAGCCGCGGAGGACCGCGCTCGACACGCCGAGCGGCACCAGCAGCTCGCACTCGAGCGTCCGCGCCGCGCCCGCGGCCTCCTCCCCCGCCGGTTCGGCGACCAGCAGCCGCTGCTCGAGCTCCAGGCCGTCGGGCAGGGAGGATGGATCCAGCCACACTTGCAGCGGACCCGCTTCTTCGTCCCAGCTCACGCCTTGCTCGCCGTCGGGTTGGAAGCCGAGATAGAGGCGCGCGGCGCGGCGGCCCTCGCTGGAGTCGTGCACCAAGGTCGGCTCCAGACCGACGAAGCCGGCGTCGCGGGGAACGCCACCGCTCGGGTCGGGTTCGCGCTCCCCATCCTCGCGCGCGAAATCCCGGCGCGGCTCGGCCCGCTCCGCGGCCGCCAGCGGCACCGGCAGGCGGACCGGCGTCTCGCCGCGCGCGCGCAGTTCCTCGCGGGCCTGCTCCACCCAGCTGTAGAAGGGATAGGGCTTGTCCATGCGCGGTCCGTACTGCTGGATCCGGCGGCGCCAGATGTACTGCCCCGGCCGCATCGCCAGCGCCGCCTCCCAGGCGTGGACCGCCGCCTGGAAGTCGCCCGGCCGCCGCGCCGCGGAGTCGAAGCGCAGCCGGTAGGCGACGCCGAGTCGGAAGCGCGCGGCGGCGTCCCGAGGGCCATCAGCGACCGCTTGGCGGAGCGCCTCGATGAGCGCGCCGTGATCGCGCTCCTCGGCCGGCGCCTTCAGGAAGTCCATGACCTCGGCCAGGTAGAGCGGCGAATGGACCTTGCTCTTGGGCGTGTTGACGCCAGGAGGATCCGGGGCGGACGGGCCGAAGTCCCGGGCCAGGAAATCCTCGCCTGCCTTCGGCAGCCGAGCCCGGCGCTTCTGCACCATCCCCTCTTCATCCACCGTGGTGAAGTTCGGCACCACCTCCGCCCCGCTCAGGTTGAAGGGGTCCCACAGGATCGGCCAGTCGAGCTGTCGCCACTGCTGGAAGAGCGCGCAGCGCTCGGGGTGCTGCTCCTGGACCAGGCCGACCACGACCAGGTCGCCGCGCTCGCGCAGCTCCTTCACGGCGTCGTGCCAGACCGGCACGTGGCGACGGCAGCCCGCTCACCAGCTGGCGAACTCGATCAACAGCAGCTTCTGGCCGCGGAAGTCGGCGAGCGAGACGAGCCGGCCGTCGTCGACCGTGGGCAGCGCGAGGGACGGCAGCGGCTGGCCCTCGCGGATCGGGTCTTGCGGCGTCGGAGCCACCAAGGGAGCGGACAGGAGCAGAGCGACGGGAAGGGACAACATGAGCCGACTGGCCAACGGACCGGCAATCCACCCTATCGGAGTCGGCGCAGCCGCGTAGCGATTCCATCCCCGCCGCGGCCGCGGCTCCCCCCCTAGACTCCCCCCATGCCCAGACGACGCCCCCCCGTCCTGGTCCCGTGCCTGGCGATGCTGCTGCCCTGCCTGCTGCCTGCGCAGGAGACGGTCCCTCAGGCCGAAGCCGAAATCGAAGCGCCGACGTTCGAAAAGGGCACCTTGCCTCCCGGCGGCTACCTCGGCCCGGACGAGATCCTCAGCCGCTGCCAGGAGCTCGGCGCCCGCGACGGCGTGACCGTGCGCGAGCTCGCCACCACCGCCGCCGGTCGACCGCTGCAGGTCCTCGGCTTCGGCGAACGCGGCGGCGTCGGCCGCCCGGCGCTGCTCATCGTCGCCGACCCCGACGGCGACAAGCCGATCGCGAGCCAGCTGGCGATAGGACTGGCGGCGGCGTTCGCGGACGGCGACTCGCCGCTGCTCGAGGCCGCGACCGTCTACCTGATCCCGCTCGCCAACCCCGACGCCGCCGCGCGCGCGCTCGGCGGCGAGCGCCCGTGGCGCGGCGCGCCGCGTGACGAGGACCGCGACGGCCGCGTGGACGAGGACCCGGCCGAGGACCTGGACGGCGACGGCCTGGTGCTGCAGATGCGCGTCGTCGATCCGACCGGCGCCTGGGTGGCGGACGCCGAGGACCCGCGCCTGATGCGCGAGGCCGAGCTCGACGCGGGCGAAGCCGGCGCCTTCGAGCTGCACGACGAGGGCGTCGATGAGGACGGCGACCGCGCCTACAACGAGGACGGCCCCGGCGGCGTCCGGCTCGAAGCCAATTGGCCGCACCGCTGGCGCGAGCACGCGGTCGACTCCGGCGCCTTCCCGCTCAGCGAGGCGACCAACCGAGCGCTCGCCGAATTCGTGTTGGAGCGGCCGAACATCGCGATGGTGGTGGTGCTCGGTCGTGAGGACAACCTGGCCGATCCGCCCAGCGCCGCGGACTCCAGCGACAAGGAGAGCACCGACCCGGTTGGCGACGACGCCCGCCTGCTGAAGCTGCTCGGCGCGCGCCTGTACGGCGAGGGTGAGGGAGGAACGCCGCGCAAGCCGCGCGCGCCCGAGCATCACGGCGCCGGCAACTTCGCCGACTGGTGCTACTTCCAGGCCGGCCGGCTGGTGCTGGAGAGCGCCGTCTGGTCCCCTCCGCTCGAGGGCGAGGGCGAACACGACGAAGCCAAGCTGCTGGCCTGGAACGACGCCGTCTACGGCGGCGACGGCTTCGTCGGCTGGACCGGCTTCGACCACCCGCAGCTCGGCGCGGTCGAGATCGGCGGCTGGAAGCCGCTGGTGCTCCAGAACGCGCCGATCGAGCGGCTGCCGGCGCTGGTGGATCGGTGGCGGAGCTTCCTCGACGACTTGGCGGACGAGCTGCCGCGGCTGGCGTGGACCGGACTCGAGCTCCGCGACCTGGGCGAGGGCGTGCAGGAAGCCCGGCTCACGCTCATCAACCGGCGCTTGCTCCCGAGCATCGGCGAGATGGGCGCCGACACGCGGCGCTTGCTGCCGGTGCGGGTCTGGTTGGAGCTGCCGGAGGGCGGCGTGCTGCTCGGCGGCCGTGAGCGCCAGTCGGTGAACCGGCTCGGCGGCAGCGGCGGCCACGAAGACTTCCGCTGGCTCTACCGCTTGCCAGCGGGCGCCGAGGCCGCGGTGGCGGTGGCGGAATCGACGTCGGCGGGACGCGCGGAGATCGCGCTGGAGGTGCAAGGATGAGCTCGATCACCAAGCTGTCGAAGTGGGCGCGGAGCGCCGCGCCGATCGCCCTTGGCCTGGCGGCCTCGCCCTGGCTGGCGCCGGCCGCGCCGGCCCAGCAGGCTGGCGGCGCCTGGGCGCCGAAGGTCGAGATCCCGTGGAACCGCTACTACACCCACGGCGAGCTGAACGATTGGATGGAGCGGCTGGAGCAGGCCTACCCCGGCTTCGTCGAGCTGGAGGAGATCGGCCGCAGCTACGAGGGCCGGCCGATGGTCGTCATGCACCTCACCAACGAGGCCACCGGCGCCGCCGACGACAAGGTCGCGATGTGGGTCGACGGCAACGTCCACGGCAACGAGGTCCAGGGCGGAGAGGCGGCGATCTACCTGGCCTGGTGGCTGCTCGAGCACTACCAGGACAACCAGCGCGCGCGGGCGCTGCTGGACGAGCGCGCCTTCTACATCTTGCCGTCGCAGAACCCGGACGGCCGCGACCACTGGTTCGAGGCGCCGAACACCGGCTCGAGCTCGCGCAGCGGCAAGAAGCCCTTCGACAACGACCGCGACGGCCTGGTCGACGAGGACGGCTACGACGACCTCGACGGCGACGGCGAGATCGGCTCGATGCGCAAGAAGGTGCCGCTGGGCGAGGGCACGCACTACCTCGACCCGGACGACCCGCGGGTGATGGTGCCGGTGCGCGGCAGCGACAAGAAGGGCGACTGGCTGATGCTCGGCTCGGAGGGCATCGACAACGACGGCGACGGCCGCACCAACGAGGACGGCCCCGGCGGCTACGACATGAACCGCAACTGGCCGTCGGACTGGCAGCCGCCGCACCTGCAGTACGGCGCCGGCGACTACCCGCTGTGTTACCCGGAGACCCGGGCGATCGCCGACTTCATCCTGGCGCGTCCGAACATCGGCGCGGCGCAGAGCTTCCACAACACCGGCGGCATGCTGCTGCGCGGGCCGGGCGACGAGACCGTCGGTCCCTACCCCGCGTCGGACGTGCGCGCCTACGACGCGCTCGGCGAGGAGGGCGAGATGATGCTCCCCTTCTATCGCTACATGATCCTGTGGGACGATTTGTACACGGTGCACGGCGGCTTCGTGAACTGGACCTACGAGGGCCTGGGCATCTTCTCCTTCACCAATGAGCTGTGGTCCAGTCCGCAGTACTTCGGCGGCCAGCGCGAGCGCAGCGGTGAGAACTGGTGGACGACGAATCGCAAGAACCAGCTCGACTGGAACGACTCGGTGATGCTCGGCGAGTTGTGGATCGACTGGCACGAGGTCGAGCACCCGCTCTACGGCACGGTCGAGATCGGCGGCTTCAAGCGCCAGCACGGCCGCGTGGCGCCGAGCTTCATGATCGAGGAGATGCTGCACCGCAACGCCCTGTTCTGCGCCCGGCACGCCGAGGAGATGGCCGAGGTCGTGATCGAGAGCGCCGTGGCCACCCCGATCGGCGATGGCCTGCGGCGGGTGGTCGTGACCCTGGTCAACGACAAGGTGCTCCCCAGCCGCTCCGCCTGGGCCGGCCAGAAGGGAATCGGCACCCCTGACCGCGTCACCCTCAGCGGCAGCGGCATCGAGGTCCTGGCCGGCGGCGTCCTCACCGACCCCTGGCACCCCGAGCGCTTCGACATGGTCGAGCACGACCCCCACCGCATCCGCCTCGAGTACGGCGTGCCCGGCAAGGGCCGCGTCCGCCTCCAGTGGATCGTGCGCGGCGAAGGCAGCCTGCGCGTCGAGTACGAAGCCGAGAAGGCCCAGAATTCGGGGTCAGACGTCGATTAATTCGGGGTCAGACATCGATTAATTCCGCGCCGGCCGCCTCCGCGCGGGGTCTGGAGCAGCGATGTCCGGACCCCGTTCCCCGTACCTGATGCCGGCGGTGCTGCTCCTGGGTGTGGCCGGCATGCTCGCCTTCGGCGGCCTGCTCGGCGCCCGCTACGGCCCCTTCCGAGATTCGGGGGCGCGGCCCAGCGCGGCGCTCGACCGCGATGCCCTCCCGGTCGACCGTCTGCGCGCGGATCGCAGCCGCAGCCCCGGGCGGACCGGCGAGGCCAGCCGGCCCCAGGCCGACGTCGCCGTCCTGACCGAGCAGAGCCGCTTCCGCGGCCGGCTGCTCGACCCCGACGGCCAACCGCTGGCCGGGGTGCCGCTGAGCTTCGTGGGAACGGACAGCCACGCGCCGCTCGACACCTGGTTCCCGGAGCAGCCCGAACTCCTCGCGCAGACCACCACCGACGAGGACGGCTCCTTCACCCTGAGCGCCCGGCAGCCGCGCCAGGGCCGCCTGCTCGCCGAGCTGGCGGGCGGCGAACGCCTCGAAATCGCCCTGCTGGACCTCCCGCAACGCGACCGCGACTTCCGCCTGGCGGATCCGCAGACCGTCCTCCTCAAGATCCTCGACCCGCTCGGGCGCCCAGCGCCCGGCCTCGAGGTGCAGGCGCTGCGCGGCTCCGAGGCGGGCCTGCCGCGTCTGCCGCTGGCGGTCCCGCATCTCCTGTTGGAGCACGACGACTTCGGCGTGGTCTTCGAGCCCGGCGACCGCGCGGACCTGGCGACTCCGGACCAGCTCTGGCGGGGGGTGACCGACGCCGACGGCAGGATCGAGCTCGAGTCGCGGCGGGAGCGCCTGATCCTCTACGTGACCGACGCCGGCGGCTTCCCGCACCGCTACGAGGTGCCGACCGGGACCAGGCAGCCGATGATGGTCCGGCTGCACGCCCTCCACGAGGCCGAGTTCCCGGTCAGCGAGGCCGACGGCTCGCCGCTGCCGGAGGGCGCCGAGGTCTTCGTCGCGGCGCTCCCCTGCTGGGGGGACTTCCGCCTGATGCTGCCGGCGGCCCAGACGGGGCAGCCGGGGCGATGGCGAGCGTGGAGCGAGCGGCCGATCGCGGCGGTGACGGCCGCGCGTCGCCGTCCGGCCGACCCCTGGTTGATCAGCACCCAGGACCCCGAATGGACGCCGGAAGGCGTGGCCGGCGGGCCGGACGGCTTCCGCGTGCCGGCGCCGCGAGCCGGCCGGATCGAGGTCCGGGATCCGGCGGGGCGGCCCGTGCCGGGCTTGAAGCTGACGGCCTTCGCCAACCCCTTCCGTCGCCTCGCCACCGCGCTCCCGCTCGCGGGCCTGCGCGAAGCCGGGGACGGCGTGCTGCTGGTCGACCGGGTGTGGCCGGGCCAGAGCTTGCTGGTGGAGGCGCCCGGCTTCCACCCCGCGCTGGCGATCGGCGCCGCGCGCTGGGAAGGCCAGCGCTGGACCTGGGAAGTGGAGCTCCACCCCAGCCGCCCGATCGAGGTCGCGGCCCAGCGCGCATCAGGCCGCCGGCCGGTGCCGGGGGTGCTCATCTCCAGCCGCTGCCCGGACGCCGACGCCCTACTCGGCCCCGGGATCACGGACCGATTCGGGGTATGGCGCGGCGATGTCTGCGCCGACCGGGAGCGGATCCTTGGCCATCACGAGGGCCGGGAATCCGTGGCCGAGTGGGACCGCAGCAGTCCGCAGGCTCGATTGCAGCTCCGCTGAGCCGCGCGGTGCGCGGTGAGCCGCTAGGCCGCTGGGCCAGAAAACCGACGTCTGACCCCGAATTAGAGCGGCTCCACCCCCGAATCGCCGCCGTACTGCGGGAGCTCGTCGTGGATCGGGAACCAGGCCGGCGCTCGGTCGGCGTAGGCGTGGCCGCCGGGAAGGGGGGCGATCGGGTCGTCCAGGCAGGCCACGGCAACGTGGACCTCGCCGGCCCAGCGCGGGCTGGCGAAGAACATCGGGCTGCCGCAGGTGCCGCAGAAGCTGCGGGTGGCCTCGGTCTCGGTGCGGTAGCGCCGCAGCTCCCCCTCCCCTGCCGTGAGGCGGAACTGCCCCTCGGGGAAACCGGCCCAGGTGACCGACCCGGCGCCGTGGGCGCGGCGGCAGTTCACGCAGTGGCAGTGGGCGACGAACTTGGGCGGGGCGTCGGCTTCGAAGCGGACGGCGCCGCAGGTGCAGGAACCGCGGAAGGTGCTCATGGGGAGAAGCGAAGGGCCAGCCTCCATCGTAAGGAGACTGGCCCCCAGCGTTCCGGCCAGGAAATCGACGTCTGACCCCGAATTAGTAGTTCTCGTTGCGGTGGTCCTCACCGTGGCACATCAGGTTGCAGGTGCCGGAGCGGTTGCCGTCGTCGATCCAGTTCAGGTCGCCTTGGCTGTTTGCCGTGACAATCCCGGGGCGGAAGTTGATCAGGTGGCTGTCGGTGCCGCCATGGCCGTCGTGGCACACGGAGCAGGGCGTGTCCTCGCCGCGGATGTGCTTGTCGTGTTCCTTGAAGGTGACGTCGTCGAGAATGCCCTGGTTGGAGCCGTCGCGGCCGCGGCGGTGGCACTCGTAGCAGAGGGCGTAGGCGGCAGCGGACTCCGGCGTGTTGTCGGCGGTCTCGTAGTTCTTCTTCAGGATCCAGGGCTCGGTCGAGCCGTGCGGCCCCTTCACCCCCGAGTTGCCGGCGTGGCAGTCCTCGCAGCGCATCACGCTGCTCGTGGTCCAGCCGTTGATCAGGCTCGGCACGTCGGAATTCTTGCCCGCCACCTCGATCGGGTGGAAGCTGCCGTAGCTGGGGTCGAACTCCACGCTGCAGTCGGTCTCATTGTCGATCCGCGCCAGCGCCGGGTTGCCGGGGTTGGTGCCGGCGTGGCACTGGTAGCAGACCTCGTAGCCGTTGGTGGCCTCACCGACCACCGCGCCGCCGCCGTCCACGCCCTGCACGCCGAGCATGCCGCCCGGAGTCAGCGGCGCCGCCGCCGTCAGGGTGGTGTTGGCCGCGTGGGCGTTGTGGCAGTCCTCGCACTCGACGTGACGCGCCATCGTCAGCGGGTCCTCGCCCAGCGCGTGCACGCCGCTGCTCGAGGTGATCGGGTGCTTGTAGGTCTTGTTGAAGTCGGCGCCGACGTTGACCGAGCCGACCACGCCCGAGTGGCATCCGAGACAGAGGCTCTCTTCCTGAGCGACCGCGAAGTGGGCGTTGTCCGAGCCGTGGCCGTTCTGGTGGCAGGTGTAGCACTTCCCGCCCAGCGCCATCACGCTGTGCCGCGCGGGGTTGCTCCAGTGCTGGTCGATGTCGACCGGCGAGCCGGTGGTGCTGAACGGCTGGGAATTGCCGCCGGCGTGGTCGGCGTCGTGGCAGCCGAGGCAGAAGGGGGTCAGCGAGTCCTGGTTGCCGTCGTACTGGATCGAGGCGCCGCCGTCCGGGTCGTTGAGCAGGACCTGCGGATCGGGGTGGTTCTGGTGGTTGCTCTGGTCGTGGCAGACCGCGCAGTCGCCGCTGGTCACGGCCTCGTTGCCCGAGCCGTCGTCGACGTGGTGATAGGCCTTGACGAAGTCGCCGAGCCCGTCGCCGTTGTTCTCGACCACCTGCCGCCGCACGTCGCCGGTTCCCTGGGTCTGGTTGTGGCAGGACATGCAGTCGCCGCCGGTGGCCATGAAGCCGGCGTCGTGCGGGTGGCACTGCCGGCAGTCCAGCGCCGCGTTGTGGCTGTGGTTGCCGCTCGCGTTGTTGCGGTGGTAGTTGGTGTTGGTGTGGCAGACCTCGCACACGCCGTCGTAGGTGCTGTCGCCGTCGGCGAAGCTGTTGGTGCCGGTCGGCCCCAGCAGCTTCACGCTGCGCGGACCGCTGTGGGCGGTGTCGATGGTGGTCCGGATCAGGTAGGAGAAGGTCGAACCGTAGGCGTTGGCCTGCTCCTGGGTGTGCGGCTCGTGGCAGTAGGTGCAGGGAATCTGCACGCCGCCCGGGTCGTGGGTCTCGACCGGCAGCACGCCGAGCGGGTTGTGGCAGGACATGCACAGGTTCACCGCGCCGGCGACGGTGGTGTAGTGGGCGCCTGGAGCGCCGTGGATCACGTGGCAGCTGAAGCAGTCGATGTCGTTCGAGGGATCGTGCGGCGGATCCTGGGCCGCGACGGGAGCGGCGGCCAGCGCCAGGAACAGGACCAGGGTGCGGAAGGGGGTCATGGTCAGGCTCCTCTCAAGGCAGCGCCGGGAAGATCTCGAGGGCGCGGTCACCGTGGTCGGTCACGTAGACCGAACCATCGGCGGGACTCACCCAGACATCGAGGGGGTTGCGCATCCGACCTGGCCCGGCGCCGAAGCCGCCGAGCGAGGCCAGGTGGAGGCCGTTGGCCTCGTAGACGTTGACGTGGTCGAGGAAGCTGTCGACCACGTAGACCCGGCCGGCGGCGTCGAGCGTGACCCCGGTCGGGCGCACGGTCTCCCCGGGATCGCTGCCGAAGCGGGTGAAGCTGCCGAGCGGGGTGCCCGATGGTCCGAAGCGCTCGATCGTGCCGCTCAGCAGATCGGCGACGTAGGCGCTGCCGTCGGCGGCGAAGGCCAGGTCGGCGGGGCGCTTCAGGAAGCCGTCGCCGAGCCGGCCGAGCTCCTGCAGGCTGAGCGGATCGAAGATCCGGATCTCGCGCCGCTCGGCGTCGACCACGTGGATGCGGCCGTCGAGCGGCGACACCGCGATCGCGCTGGGGCGGCCGAACTCACCGCGCCCCGCGCCGAGCTGCCCTTGGGGACGCGCCTGGAAGTCGAACGAGGTGACCGCGCCGTGGGCCTGCGAGCCGAGGTAGACCCGGTCGCCGTGGACTTCGACCGCGAGCGGCCCGGGGATCCGGGAGAGGGTCTGGAGGCGGTTGCCGGCGCCGTCGAACAGGGCGATCGCGTCCGCGCCGGGCAGGGTGAGGGCGATCCGCGCGCCGCCCCCGGGCAGGGCCACCCCCGCCACGCGGGTCGGCGGCGCCTCCAGTTCCTGCGGCGGCGGCAAGGCGGTCGCGAGGAGCGGGAACAGACCGGAGCCGAGCAGGAAGGGCAGGGAGATCATGGCGCTGGAAGGAACGACCGGCGTTCGGCCGGCTGGACACTCTCTCCATGGCTCTAAACCCCGCAGGGCCAAGCCAAAGAGCCAATTGCGCCGTTCTTGCCCCGCCGGCGCTCAGTTCGAGGCGTAGGCGCGCTGGCGGTCCCGCCGCCGCGCCAACTCGCTCGTGTAGCGACGGCCGAGGGTGTCGGCGTGACGCTTCGCCCAGTCCGTGAGGCGGGTGCGACCGGCCGGCAGGGAGTCGGTCACCAGCAGGTCGGCCATCAGGCCCGAGACCTCGTCGCGGGTCAGGATGACGTCGCCGACGAAGACCCCGAGCAGGCGGGTCAGCTGCCAGGCCGGCCCGGCCGGCATCGACACGATCGGGCGCGACCGCCCGATGATGCGGCCGATCTCCTCCACCAGATCCCGGTAGCGGAAGGTCTCCGGTCCGATCGCGTCCACCACCCGATCCTCGCGGTCGCGGCCCTCCTCCACCGCCAGCTCGGCCAGGTCGTCGACGTAGATTGGCTGCAGGCGGTAGTTGCCGTCGCCGAACACCGCGTAGAGGGGAAGCCGCCGCAAGCCCCAGGCGATGTTGTTGATCAGGATGTCCTCCTTGCCGAACAACACCGCCGGCCGCAGGATCGCGTGGGACAGCCCCGACTCGCGTAGCGCCCGCTCGAGCTGCGCCTTGCCGGCGAAGTAGGGCAGCGGGGAGTCCTCGGACGGATTCGTGATGCTGACGTGCACCACCCGCTCGACCCCCGCCGCCTTCGCGGCCTCGAACAGCTTGCGGGTGTTGGCGACCGCGCCGGCGTGGTGGAAGTCGTCGTGGTCGAAGCGCACCCAGTAGGTGTTGTAGAGCACCTCGGCGCCCTCCAGGTGACGGGCGAGCTTCGCCGGCTCATCCCAATCGAAGGGCCGCACCTCGACCCGATCGCCGAAGGGGTTCTCCCGCTCCACCGAGTGGGTGAGGGTCCGCACCCGCTTGCCCTCCGCGAGCAGGCGCTCGGTGATGTAGCGACCGGAATAGCCGAAGGCGCCGGTGACGACGTGCAAGGGAGGGTCGGCCATGTCAGTCCGTGATCCAGAGCGGGGAGATGCGGCCGTCCGGCCCCGAGATCCAGAGGTGGCCGCGCTTGGCGGAGTAGGCGAGGGCGTGGCCGCCGGCGGGCTGTCGCTGACGCCACCCGTCGTGCAGCTCGACGGCCTCGCAGCCGTTGGGGCCGACCGCGACCACGGTCCCAGCGGGACCGGCGACGGCGCCGGACCGGTAACCGCCAGCCTGGGCCTCGGGCAAGCGCCAGCTCCGGCCGCCGTCCTCGCTGAAGGCCAGGGTGCCGGCGGTCCGTTCGGGCCTTTCATAATCCCCGCCGACCACCACCCCGCGGCGCTCGTCGACGAAGGCGACGCCGAAGCCGCCCTCGGAGGGGCGGCCCTGGACCAGAGGCAGCGGACCGGCCTGCCAGCTGCGGCCGCCGTCCTCGGTCCGGAACACCCGGGCCACCGCGCCGCCGGTGACGAACCAGGCCCGTTGAGAACCCTGGGTGGCGATCGCGGTCCCGCTGGCGGCGAAGGCGTGCTCGCCGGCTTCCGCCCGCAACCCTTCATGGCGGACGCGCTGCCAGGTCTGGCCCTGGTCGCCGGTCAGCCAGATCGAGAAGTGGCCGTCGACCGGGTCCCCGAACAGGATGCCGCGGTGCTCGTCCCAGAAGGCCAGGCCGTCGAAGAAACCCTCGGGGTCGGGGTTGCGCAGCACCTCCTGCCAATCGAAGCCGCCGTCGGTGGTGCGATAGAGCCGCGAGGCCTCGCCCACGCCGGCCGCCATCACCACGGCCGACCAGGAGCTGAAGGCCTCGACATCGCGGAAGTCGAGCTCCTCGCCGCCCGGGATCTCCCGCAGCCGCCAGCAGTCGCCCGGGTCGACCGCGCGCAGCACGGTTCCCCCGCTCCCGCTGGCCCAGAGGGTGCCGTCGGGGGCGGCGCTGATCCCGCGCAGAGAGGCGCCGGTGTCGGGGAAGTGGAAATCGGGCGCCTCGCGGAGGCGGAGGCCGGTCAGGACCCCGGTGCAGGCGACCAGCAGCAGCGGCAAAGGGAGCCAACGGAGCGTCGGCGTCGAACAGAGCATGTGCGGATCTTGCCCGGCGGCGCCGCGCTTGGGAAGGGCTGCCGGTGCGGATTCGGCTTCAATCGGGAGCCGGCGGGGCCGGCGCCACCTCGAGCAGCAGCGGGCGGTGGTCGGAAGCGAGCTCCGGCCCCAGCTCGCGCTGGGCCACCCCCAGCCCCGGGCTGACCAGGGCGTGGTCGATCGGCAGCCTCATCCACCCCGGCAGGGAGGTCGGCCAGCTCCCCTGCAGCCCGCGCCCCCCCAGGCTGTTCCGCAAGCCGGTCTCGCGCTGAAGGCGGCGGAAGCGGCTGGACCAGGGCGTGCTGTTGAAGTCGCCCACAATCAGGTGCTGGCGGCCTGCTGCGGACTGGGTCCGCGCCCACTGGCTGGCCCATTCGAAATCCTTCCTCTGAACCGCGGACTCCCCCCCGCTGATCGGCCGCGCAGCGTGAAAGGAGAGCAATGCGATTTCCTGCTCGCCGAAATGCAGAATCAATTCAACCACAGGCCGATCTCCCCAGACACCTGACATCTGAAGGATCTCCGAAGAACGGAGCGCCCAGGCGCCTCTCGGCTCCTTCGGCAGCAGCAGGGCGATCCCGGCCGGATTCGGTCGCGGGTCGGCCAGGGCCACCTGATAACGCTCGATCTGCTCCAGGCGTCGCAGCCACTCCGGGGTGAGCTCCTGGACCAGCACCAGGTCGCGCTCCTGCTGCTCCAGCCAGTCGAGGAAGCGCTCGGGTTCCGGGTTGGCCACGTGCAGGTTGGCGTGCAGGATCCGGAGCGGAGGGCCGGTTCCGGGGCCGATTCGGGCCATCCAGGGCAGGTAGGGCAGCAACAGGACCGCGTTCCCGGCCGCGGCCACCCCCCACAGCACCGCCCACGGCCAGCGCCGGGCGACGGCGGCGGCGATCGCCGCCAGCAGCAGCCCCCAGAGGTAGAGCGGGCGCAGGTGCTCCCAGAGGTGGAAGCGCCACCAGCTCTCGCCCAGGAAGGCCAGCAGGCTCGGCACCAGGACGAAGAAGGCGGCCCCGTTGCCGAGGGTGGAGATCCATCGCGCCGCCGACCGGAGGGTGCCCATCGAGCTTCCATCGGCAGGAGCCGGCGCAGCTTCCCCATCTTTTTTCAGGGAAGCCATCGTCGGCACGGGAGGAGATCTACAATCCAACCCCTCCTTATTCCCCTCGGAGTGATCGCTTCCCGCCCCCGTTGACATGGTCCAATTCGCCGACCCGATCACCTGCCCGGATTGCGAATCCGCGCGCGTGGCCCGCATTCTCTATGGAACCGATTTCGATCTGGAAGCGCTCGACCGGGAGCTGGCGGCCGGGACCGCGGTGCTCGGCGGCAGCTGGATGAAGCACGCCCCCAAGTGGGAGTGCCAGGACTGCCACCATCGCTGGGGCGGCGCCCCGCCAGTGGAGAGCAACGCGCTGCTGAACCGCGACCGCCTCGCGCTGCGACGGAAGATCCTCCACCTGCTGGGCCAGGACTGACCCGCTCCAGGCGCGGTCCCGAAGCTGGCCCTCAATCGCGGTCCGGCACCCGCACCCACCAGCCGCGCTCGGACTCCAGCAGGCCCTCCTCGTCCCGCAGCACCCAGGGGTGCTTGTCGCCCGGCACCCGGGTGTCGTCCCGAGCCCGCACCACCACCCGGTAGAGCCCCGGCGGCCACTGCTCGGGGTCGAGCCGGAAGCGGTGGAAGCCGCGAGAGTTGCCGCGGGACTCCGCCGCCGGCTCGGCCTCGATCGGCCGCAACGGACCGCGCTGGCCGCGGTCCCCCGCCGGATAGCGCCGGTTGCGCGATCGCGGCGGATCGGGCAGCTCCTCGGCGCGCAACACCCACCAACGCACCCCGAGCGCGTGCCGGTCGGGGGTCATCAGCTGGACCTGGAACTCGAGCCGCTCGGCCGCGAACAGGGGCTCCGCCGCGCCCTCACCGGACCGCTCCTGCGGCTGCGCGGCCGGCTCGCAGTGGTCGATCGGGTCCACCAGCGAGTAGATGCGTAGCACCAGGGCCTCGCGGCAGACCACGCAGAAGTCGCGGCCGTTCTGCATCGCGCAGCCCTTCACGGTCGGCTTGAAGGCGCCCTTGGCGCGGCCGGCGGCGCCTTCGTAGACCCCCACTCCCTTGATCCCGGCCTCGATCCAGTGCTTCCAGGGCACGCGCTCCGGGTTCGGGTCATTGCTCACGTTGACGCTCGAACGCGGGTCGCCGGTGTAGCCGACGTCGTCGGAGTACTCGTCGCTGAGGCCGGCGAAGGCGTGGCCCCACTCGTGGATCAGGGTGTCGCTCTCGGGCCGGCCGGCGATCGTCGCCACCCCGCCGCCGCCGGTGCCGGGCGCGGTGCCGCGCACGAAGACGATCGCCAGGTGGTCGTGCTCGGGCATCTCGTCGAGCATCGCCATGACCCGGCCGCGGTCGACCGCGACGTGGCCGCCGCTGCGCTTGTTGCTGTTGGTGGCGCCGAGCGCGGTGTCGAAGTCGCGGCCGTAGCCGTCGATTCCGCTCTCGGCGCTGAACACGTTGGCGCGCAGGAAGTTGTGGTAGTCGTAGTACTCGCCGAAGACGCGGTGGCGCTCGAACAGCGCCGGCACGTACTTGGCGAAGCGGTCGAGCGAGTCCTGCTTGGCGACCTCGTAGCCGTCGCCCATCACCACCACGTCGACGCGGTTGGCCGACGGCCCGCTGCGCTCCAGCTCGGCCCAGCCGAGGTAGCCGTTCTTGCCGCCGGCGCGCCGCTCGGCGACCTTGCCGGCGGCGGTCTCGCCGTAGCGCCGGATGATGTTGCGGTACTTGTTCCAGGCCGGCTGGTACTTCGCGCGCGACGCCAGCTTCTCGGCCTCCTCGAGCATCTCCTGCGCCCGCACCGCCGGGTCCTTGGTCTCGCCCCAGTCTTGGGGCAGGGCGCCGGCGGCGGCGAGCAGGAGGCAGGCGAGGATCAAGGCTTCAAGCGTTGGCCGATCGCGGTCTCGACGGCGCGGCGCACCGCGCCGGCAGCGACCAGCTCATGGACTTTGTCCAGCTCCGGTCCAAGATAACGGTCATGGCGCAGCGGCGGCAGGTGATTGCGCAACAACTGGTAGGCCGCCTGGGCGCCGCCTCCCGCCGGGATCTCGCGGTGGAACTCGCGCGCCTGGGCCGCGGTGTAGAGCTCGATCGCCACCACCCGCTCGCCGTTGGTGACCACCTGCCGCAGCTTGCGCGCGGCGTGGTTGGCCATCGACACGTGGTCCTCCTGGTCGGCGCTCGTCGGGATCGTGTCGGCGCTGGCCGGGTGGCACAGGACCTTGTTCTCGCTGCACAAGGCCGCGGCCGCCACCTGCGGGATCATCAGGCCGGAATTGAGGCCCGGCTCCGGCGTGAGGAAGGCCGGCAGCATGTTGTTCATCGCCGGGTGCAGCAGGGTCGAGATGCGGCGCTCGGAGATGTTGGCCCAGGCCGCCACCGTCAACGCGCCGTGGTCCAGGGGCAGCGCGATCGGCTGGCCGTGGAAGTTGCCGGCGCTGATCGTGTCGCCGCGGCCGGCGAAGACCAGCGGGTTGTCGGTGGCGCTGTCGGCCTCGATCAGCAGCGCCTGCTCGAGGTAGCGCAGCCCGTCCTTGGCGGCGCCGTGCACCTGCGGCGTGCAGCGGAAGGAGTAGGGATCCTGCACCCGGCCGCAGCCGACGTGACTCTTCACCACCTGCGAGCCCTTCAGCAGCAGCCGCAGGTTGGCGGAGGTGTCGCGCGCGCCGCCGTGCGGGCGCAGCTTGATCACCCGCGGATCGAAGGGCCGGTGGCTACCCATCAGCGCCTCGGTGCTGAGCGCCGCGGCGACGTCGGCGGTGGCCGACAGGTTGCGCATCCGCGCCCAGGCGCAGAGCCCGACCGCGTTCGAGATCTGGACCCCGTTGATCAGCGCCAGGCCTTCCTTGGCCTGCAGCTCGAGCGGCTCCAACCCGATCTTCGGCAGCGCGCGTCGAGCGCTCATCGTGCGCCCCTCGGGCGAGACCAGCTCGCCGGCGCCGATCACCGGCAGCGCGAGGTGGGCGAGCGGCGCCAGGTCGCCGCAGGCGCCGACGCTGCCCTGCTCAGGCACCCTCGGCAACCAACCCGAGGCGTACAGCTTGATCAGCCAGCGCACCAGCTGCGGCCGCACGCCGCTCGCGCCCTGGCACATCGAATGGATGCGCAGCAAGAGCGCCAGCCGCTTCTCCTCGGCCGGCATGTCCGGCCCGGTGCCGACCGCGTGCGAGAGCAGCAGGTTGCGCTGCAGGGTGCCGACGTCGGCCGGCGCGATGCGCTCCTTGGCCAGCGCGCCGAAGCCGGTGTTGACGCCGTAGACTGCGCGCTCGCCGGCGGCGATGTCGGCGACCACCTCGTGGGCCTGCTTGATGCGTTCCATGGCCTCGCGGCCGACCTTGAGGCGCAAGACCTCGCCGCGCGCGGCGGCCAGCAGGGCTTCCGGAGACAGGCTCTCGCCGAGGGAGACGGGGGGCATGGCGGCGGATTCTAGCCGTGCCTACGGAATCGAAGCTCCGCCACGACCCGCGATGGCTGCCATGATCCGCTCCTCCAGGACGCGCCCCCGAAGGAGGAGGATTACTGCACCACCCGGGCGACCATGTTGCTCAGATCCCCTGCCGCCAGGTCCACCGCCTGGAACCACGCGCGGACCCCAACGGTCCCTGGAGGCACCGCGGCGGTCACGGTCGCGGTGCCGCCCGCGCCGGCGGTCACCGGCGGCAGGAGTTGGACGGGGTCGGTGAGGAAGACGGGGCCGTAGACCGAGCCGGTCGGCCCGAAACCGGCCGTGGACCAGCCGAGGTAGATCGTGGCGCCGGGCAGGGCGTCGGTGACGGTGAAGGTGGCCGTCGAGCCGGCGCTCAGCGGCGGCGCATCGAGCTTGGGGCCGCCGAAGTCGCTGATCAGGACGTGGACCACTCCGGTGGGCTGCACGCCGAGGAAGTCCCCGAGCGGGTCGCCAGCGAGGGTGTCGTCATGGCCGTCCAAGTCGACGTCGCCGATCAGGCCATTGGTGTCGCCGGGGTAGATGGGGTAAGCGCCCTCGAGGTCGAAGTGGAGGAGGACGGAGCCGTCAGCGCCGGAGTAGACGCGGAAGAAAGGGGGGTCAGAAATGAGGGGATCGTGTTGACCACCTTCGGATCCGACGAGTAAGTCTGCGAGTCCGTCGCCATCGATATCGCCGGCTCCGGAGACAGTTACTCCGAAGTGATCACGGTATCCCCAGCCTTCGAAATGATGAAGGAGGGAGCCGTCAGCGCCGGAATAGACCCACGCGTGACCATGTGAATTCGGCGTGAGCGGCTCACCAACGATGATGTCATCCCTACCATCTCCGTCGACGTCACCGGCGAAACGGCAAGACCTCCCAAAAACTCCTCCAGGCAGGCCCGTCAAGGTGAAGAGAATGCCACCAGTCGCACCAGAACGGACATCTACGAAACCTGGAGCGGATCCTGCCCACGCACCAATCAGCAGGTCAGGGACTGTGTCGCCGTCCAGATCTGCCCCGCCGTCCACGGCGGCTCCTAGGCGATCCTCCGATGCGCCAAAAAACTCATGGATGAGTTGGCCTGAGGAACCGGAGAAGACCTGAACGAAGCCTGGCTCAGCGCCCAAGCCAAGAGGATCCCCCAACGGACTTCCGACCATGTAGTCAACAGCCCCATCGGCATCTAGATCGCCACAGAACGCAACGGATTCGATGACTTGATTCAAGAAGGGGTGCCACCTGATTAGGGATCCGTTGGCCCCGGAGAAGACCTCCACATAGGCGCCGCGTTCACTGGAGGCAATGAGGTCGGGAATACCGTCTCCATCCAAATCGCCGCCGCCGTCAACTGAGCGGCCAAAACCCTGGTCGATCCCGTTCGGTTGGCTCCCCGGGAGTTCATGGATCACCTGCCCTGAGGCCAGGGAAAGGACGCGTACTCCACCGAAACCCGGCCCGAAGGTCCGCTCCCAAGGGGAGCCCACGATGATGTCGGGCACCCCGTCCTGATCCACGTCTCCGGCAGGGGCCACCGAGGCGCCGAAGTAGGACTGCCAGGCGCCGTTGGTGAGGGGGACGTCCGTCTGGGCGGCCAACGGCCCAGCCAGGAACGGGAGGAAAAAGAGGCCGAGCGAAGGAATGCGCATGATCAGGCCCTATCGCTTCAAGACTACCAGGTGAATCCGCTGCTGGGTGTGGCCGTGTCCCTTGGCCTCGAAGACCAGGGGCACGACCAGACGGGTACTCTCGTCCAGCACGTCGGCCGCCGGACGGTGCATGCCGTGGAAGCTGAGCTGCGGGTCGGAGGGAAGCCGCCAGGCGGGGTTGGGATTGGGATCGCCGCCGGCCGGAGCAAGGACATCGAACTCCCCGATCCGGATGATCCACGGATCCTCGGGGAAGCCGAGGTTCTCGGCGAAGACGCGCTGGAAGTTGGCGCCAGCGTAGAGCGGGACCGAGAACTGGTCCGTGCCCGGGCAATAGGCCTCCTCATTGGGATAGGCGGTCAAGCCGGACTTCTGCGCCAGGTGTGCTGAAGGCGTGGAGAGGTAAGCCGCGCCCACCACCTCGGTCCGCCCCATGGGGGTGACGCCGAAGAAGCACCGCGGATCCTTGTTCCAGGACAGGAGGACTTCTGGGTCGGTCGCGCCGGCGTCCTTCCGGGCGGCGAGGTTGGGGCGGCGGTGCCTCCAGCCTCCGCTCGGCTGGAGGGGATTGCTGTTCTGGTCCACGGGGTCAGAGATCTCGACGAACTCGAGGGTATCGAGGACCTGGAGGGTGGAGCCATCGAGGTGCGCGAGGTGGATGGTGGACACCCCCTTGTCCTGGCCATTGATCTGTCGGAAATCGAAAGACTCCCAGCTGAGGAAGAGGTGGCCGGTGTGGGCCTCGTCGATGTCCGGAAGGATCAGGCCGCCGGAGGCATAGGGCGGCGGGGCGTTGAATCCGTTGGGGTCGGTGGGGTCGTCGAAGGGGATGTCCTCGATCAGCGTCTCCACTACAGGGTCATAGAGCTTGGAGAAAAAACCGCCAGCGAAATCGACCTCCTGGAATCGGAGGTCGAACACCCGGCCGCCACTAGGCAAGGACGTCACCTCAACGTCCGGAAACACGACGCTCACCCGCCACGGATGACCTCGACGCCCAACGAGATCGGAGGGCCCCGTAGCCAGTCCGACAAAGAAGTCTTCCCCTAATGCATCGTGCTCCACCGCCAGAAACCCCATCCCTGCAGGTCTGTTCCCATTGTCCACGACGATCGTATTCCCGTTCCACCGCATCCGGACCACCTCGAGTTGGGCCTCGTGGTTCGCCGCCTTCCAATACCGCACGAAGGAGACCGCGAAGCTTCCGTCCGGCATGGCCACCACGTCCGGCTTGTCGCACTGGGTCGGCGCGGATGCCGCCCCACTCGGCGGATCGACCACGGTGTCCGGGTTCCCGAGGACGATCGTGCGCGGTTGAGGGTCCGGCGGCCGGTACCAGAGGTCAGGATCCGTCGGGTACGGAACGAGGATGGTGGCTTCGACCTGGTAGTACCAACCGTTGTCGTTCGCGAACGCGTCCGACTGGACCTTGGTGGTCCAGACCACGGCGATCTCCCTCTAGGTGTTGATCGCGACCGTGGCGTGATCGCTGATCATGGAACTCAGGCTGGGATTGGTACGCGCGTTGCCAACCGGAAAGAGGTCGATCACATCCAGAGAGGCGTCGTCGAGGAAGGTGAAGGTCCCTTGCGGGGTCAAGAGAGGGAGGAAGAGAAAACGGCAATAGACACATTTTCGAGCCTATCACTCCCCCCCTCTCCCCGTCAAGGACCTGTTGGCTTCCTCAATCCGCGAACCGGTTCGGTCATCGGCACACCGTGGAGCGACCAAGGCCCCCCAGCCTCTGGGCCGAGGAGCCGAAGCCCCGCGGCCCCCCTCTCCGCGGCATCAACGGAGTGGAGTGCTCACGGGTAGCCACTTCCCGTGGTTCCAGGGCCACCATCAGCTGGTGCCGTTCAGCCCAGCTCCAGCTCGAGCCGGCCTTCGACGGCCCGCACCTCGGGGGCCTGCAGCAGCTCCTGGCCGCGCCGGATCGTGATCTCGTAGTGGCCGTCGCGCAGCGAGTCGAGCTCGGCGCCATCGCCTTCGACCCGCTCCCCGTCCAGGTACCACTCGACCTCCGGCATCGGGGTGCCGTTGGCGACCAGCAGCTCTACGACGCTCTCGCGCTCGACCGGCCTCAGCTCCAGCCGGAAGCTGCTGCGGGCGTTGCGGACCAGGCTGCTGGCGGGCGCGTAGCCCTCCTTCTCGGCCCGCAGCACCAGGTGACCGCTGCCGCGCGGGTGGTCGCCGTAGTCGAAGTCGAAGCGGCCGTCGCTGCTGGTGCGCAGCTCGCGGCGCAGCGCGGCCGGGGTCGGCAGCACCGCCGACACCGGCCCTTCAGCCAGACCGGGGTAGAGCCGGCCGAGCACCGCCGCCGGATCGGCGGCCTCCAGGACCACGCTGGCGCCGGCGACGCCGTTGCCGGCCGGATCGACCACCCGCCCGGCGATGCGGGTGTCGCGGCGCAGGATGTTGAAGCGCACCGTGCTCGGCGTGGCGGCGCCCGGCCGCACCGAGCGCAGGGAGGGCTCGGCGGTGCCGCGCGGGTGGAAGACGCGCACGTCGACCACCCGGGTGGTCGGAAGGCCCTCGAGTTCGAAGATGCCGTCCGGGCCGACCTCGAGCTGGTGCC
>CAZXTO010000003.1:0-33134 GCA_964643675.1 uncultured Planctomycetales bacterium | reverse complement strand
GGAGTTCTCCACGAAATCTTACGAAGGAGCCTGACACCTCTTCCTCATCTCCACCGGTCCTCATCGGGGGACTCGACGTCGGTCTCCTTGGCCTTCTGGGCGGCCTTGCGGAAGGCGTCCTCGAGCTCGCCCTTGCGGTTCCGCTCGGCCTCGAGCGCGGCGGCGAAGCTGTCCTTCACCGTATCGGTGCGCTGCTCGCTGCGCTGCACCGCCTCCGCGAGATCCTGCGGCTTCTCCCCTTGGCCCAGGGAGACCACCTCGCCGCTGCGGGGATCCACCTCGAGACGCTCACCACAGCCCGGGCATTTCACCGTAAGTCTCTTTTTCATCGAACTTTGCGGCCCGAGAAAAACTCGGGAACCTTTCCTCCGCTGGGCCCATCATACCCCCTGAAGCAAGCAGGCTCGGCAAACGTCAGGTTGGGCCTCTCGGGACAGTTCGAACCGCCGCAAAGGATTCATCCAGGGGGCTGGCGGGTTGAGCTGTCCCACTTTTTTTGCCCCGGCCCGCGCCGCCTATCCCGTCCCGCAGGCGCAGGGCGTGGCGTGGCAGTAAGGGCAGCCGTCGGAGTACTTGCGCGCCGCCACGGCCTCGAGGTCCACGCCCTTGATCGAGGCAAGGGTGCTCAGCCAGGCCAGCACGTCGGCGAACTCCTCTTCCAGGTTCTGCCGGTCGTCGTCGCGGCGCAGGGCCCGGGTCAGCTCCCCCACCTCCTCGGCGAACCACATGTGGGTGGCGGCCACACCGCGGCCGGAGTCCTTCTCGAAGTAGATGCGCTCGATGAGCTGCTGGAAGTCGCGGATTCGCATGGCGGGGATCGACGGGATCGGACGGACGCCGCTCAGGCCTCGCGGCGGATCAGGGCGAAGGCCAGGTCGCTGCGCGGCTGGCCGCCGAGGAAGGCGCCGAGCTTGGCCTGCATGGCGCCGAGGCCGTCCTGCATCGCGATCTTGGCCAGGGCGTAGACCCCGCTCTCTCCGAGGGCCTTGCCGTCCGGGTTCTCGGCGGCGGCGGCGGCGGTGCTGAACAGGAACAGGGCGTCGCCGGGCTTCAGCTCCAGCTTCAGAGTCTCGAGCGACTTGCGGAAGATCGGCCCCTTGTCGAAGCCGAGCGCGATGCCGTTCGGCTGCAGCTTGCGCAGCTGCCCGGCCTCGGCGTCCCAGCGCACCGCCGGGGCCTTGTGCCCAGCCGAGACCAGCTCGATGCTCGCGTCCTCCGGCTCGAGCCGCGCCACCATGGCCGAGGCGAACAACCCCCGCGCCAGGTCCCGGTTGAGCGAGGTGTTGGTGCTGTCGCAGGCCTCGGCCGGCGAGGCGCCGCCGAGCACCGTGCCGCGCAGGTAGGCCCGGGTCATGGCCATCAGCAGGGCGCCGGGCAGGCCGCGGGTGGCGGTCGCGCCCACCACCAGGGTGGGGCGCCCCTCCCCGTCGGAGAGGGTGTCGACGAAGTCGCCGGTGCCGGCGCCGGCGGCCTCGACCACCGCGGCCTCGATCGAATAGCCCACCGGCGGCTCGACCGACATCGGCTTCAGGTTGCGGCGCAGCTCGCGCAGCACCTCGACCTCGCGCTGCCGGCGCTCCAGCTTGCGCTCGTTCTCCTGGCCCTCGACCAGGTCGGTGACCATGCGCTCCACCGCCCGGCCGAGCAGCACCACCTCCCCCACCGCCTTCTTGGTCCGGATCCGGTGGTCGAAGCGGCCGCGGCTGATCGTGAGCACGTCGTCGATCATGTCGCGCAAGGGCACCGCCACCCGGCGCGCGGTGACCGCGCCGAAGATGACCACGATGCCCACCAGGCCGCCGGTCACGAGCAGCACCAGCACGAGCAGCCGGCTGCCGGAGTCGAGCTCCTCCGCCGGGGCGTAGAGGTCGACCTGGTCGAAGCCGCCCTCTTCCTTGCCGACCACCACCCGGTAGAGCTGCGCCGGCTGCTTGGCCCCGCCGAGGCTGACCTCGGTGTCGGCGATCTGGACCTGCTCGCCGTGCTGCCCCTGGTGCAGCCGCGCCTGCAAGGGTGTCTCCGGCAGCTCGGCGCCGCGCGCCATCATCTCGCCGGTCTCCAGCGCCATGCCCCGCCAGGCCTGCTCGGCGGTCTCCTGACTCAGCCCGCGTACGCCGTCGATCAGCAGCAGGCTCGCCGGCACCGCGAACAGCAGGGCGACGATGCCCAGACCGAGGGTGAAGCGGTTGGCGATGCCGCTGCCGGCCTTGCGCCGGGCGGCGGCGGTCTCGATGCTCTCGGTCGGTCGGCTCAAGCGGCTCCCAGGAAGTCGGGGAAGAAGTGACGCACCGCGATCAGGGCCAGCAGCGCCCAGATCCCGGCCACCACGTCGTCGAGCAGGATACCCCAGCCGCCCTTGACCCGTTCCAGCTGGCGCGCCGGCGGCGGCTTCAGGATGTCGGTGATCCGGAACAGGAGGAAGGCCAATCCGAGGTGGGTCCAGCCGGGGAACACCGGCCAGGCCGCCGCCACCAGGTAGCCGACGACCTCGTCGAGCACGTACTGGCCCGGGTCCTTCCTGGACCACTTGCGCTCGGCCCAGCCGCCCAGGGTGGAGCCGATCAGCAACAGCACGACGGCCAGGCCGAGCACGATCGCCAGGTAGTGCTCCGGCCACAGCGAGCCTGCCAGGGCCGCCAGGACGACCCCGCCCAGGGTGCCGAAGGTGCCCGAGGCGACCGGGGCGTGCCCGAGCCCGAACCAGGTGATCAGGGCCTCCTTCAGCAGCTCGGCGAGTCGGTTCATTCCAGCTTCTCCAAGGGCGCATAGGCCACCAGCAGGTGGCGGGCGTCATCCTCGTCCTCGAAGCGTACGACCACGCGCTGGTTGATGCCGCTGCCGATCACCTTCTGGACCTGGCCGACGCCGAAGGTCCGGTGCTGCACCCAGTCCTCGGGGGCGAAATCGGAGCTGGCGCCCTCCTCCATGCTCATCTCCGGCAGGACCTCCTCCTCGGACTCGCCGGCCAGCAGCATCTCAGGCAGCTCGTCCAGGAAGCGCGAGCCGGTCTGCGGCCCCGGCGCCCCGGTGCGGAAGCGCATGCGCGAGTGGGAGAGGAACAGCTCCTCCCGGGCGCGGGTCAGCGCGACGTAGAACAAACGCCGCTCCTCCTCGAGCCCGTCCGGGTCCTCGAGCGCGCGCACGTGCGGGAACAGCCCCTCCTCGAGCCCCACCACCGCCACCCGGTCGAACTCCAGCCCCTTGGCGGTGTGGATGGTCATCAGGCTGATGCGCTGGGCTCCCTCCTCCCAGCGGTCGTGGTCGGTGAGCAGGGCGACCTCCTCGAGGAAGCCGCGCAGGCCGCCGTCGCTACGTTCGTCGTACTCGGTAGCGAAGGCCAGCAGCTCGTCGATGTTCTCGAGCCGATCGACGTCCTCGGTGTCCCCGAGGGCCTCGGCGTAGCGCCGGTAGCCGGTGCGATCGATCGCCGCGCGGAGCGCGTCCTCGGCCTTGGCGGTGCGGTCGGAGAGGTTGACGTAGAGGGCCAGGAAGGAGGTGATCGCCTTCTTGGCGCGGGTGCCGAGCGCCTCGCGCACCTCCGAGCGGCGCATGACCGGGAGCAGGCCCTCGTCGAATTCCCCGGCGTAGGCCCGCAAGCGCTCGACCGTGGTCTTGCCGATCGCCCGCGGCGGCACGTTCAGGATCCGCTCGACGGCGACGTCGTCGCGCGGGTTGACCAGCATGCGGCCGTAGGCGAGCAGGTCCTTGATCTCGCGGCGCTCGAAGAAGCTGAGGCCGCCGACCACCTGGTACGGGATCTGGAGGCGGGTGAAGGCACCCTCGAGCGGCCGGGAGCAGGCGTTGGTGCGGTAGAAGACCGCGATCTCCTTCTGCGAGGTGCCGTCGCGCACCCACTCGCGCACCTTCTGGGCGACGGTGAGGGCCTCCATCTCCTCGTCGGGGCTGTCCTGGGCGGTCAGCGGCGGCCCGTCCTCGCGCTCGGTGACGAGGTCCTTCTCCTTCCGCGAGCGGTTGTTGCGGATCACCGCCTGGGCCGCCTTGAGCACGTTGCGCACCGAGCGGTAGTTCTGCTCCAAGCGCACCACCTCGGTGCCGGGGAAGTCGTTCTCGAAGTCGAGGATGTTCTGGATGTCGGCGCCCCGCCAGCGGTAGATCGACTGGTCCGGATCGCCGCAGACCGCCAGGTTGAGGTGCTCCGCCGCCAGCGCCTTGACCAGCAGGTACTGGATCTCGTTGGTGTCCTGGTACTCGTCGACCAGGATGTGGTCGAAGCGCCCGACCCAGCGGCGCGGTCCGGCGGCGTCCTTCTGCACCAGCTCGAGCCCCTTGCCGAGCAGGTCGTCGAAGTCGAGCGCGTCCTGCTTGTCGAGCTCGCGCTGGTAGCGCTGGTAGACCTGGGCCGCGCGCTCCTCCTTCATGCCGTAGAGCGCCGCCTCCTCAGCCGCCGCGGTCGGCCCCATGCGCCGCCGCTTCCAGCTCGAGATGATGGTCTGCATCGGCCGCGGCTTGTAGACCGTCGGGTCCCAGCCCAGGTCCTTGATGATCGAGCGGATCAGCCGCTTGCGGTCGTCCTCGTCCTGGATCGTGAAGTCGCGGCTGCGACCGATCGGCTCCGGGTCCATGCGCAGCATGCGGGCGCAGGTGGCGTGGAAGGTGCCGACCCACAGGCCGGTGTCCGGCACCCACTCCTGGATCCGCGAGCGCATCTCCCGCGCCGCCTTGTTGGTGAAGGTGATGGCCAGGATGCGCGAGGCCGGCACCCCGCGGGCCTGCACCAGGTAGGCCACGCGACGGGTGATGGTGCGGGTCTTGCCGGTGCCGGCGCCGGCCAGGATCAGCAGCGGCCCCTCGCCGTGCTGCACGGCGTGCTGCTGGGCGGGGTTCAGGCCTTCGAGGATGGAATGGGACATCGGCGGGACGGATCATGATTCCGGCTCAGCGCGCCGCGCGCAATCGCCGCGGCCGGATTCCTGGCGGACGCTATCCTCCGAGCGTGATCCCGGACGGAATTCCCGGCGTCGGCATCGACCTGGTCGAGGTGGAGCGCTTCCGCGCCAGCATGGAGCGCGGCGGCCAGGCCTTCCTCGACAAGCTGTTCAGCCCGGCGGAGCAGGCCGACTGCGCCAGCCGGGCCGACCCCGCCCCGCACTTCGCCGCCCGCTTCGCGGCCAAGGAGGCGGCCATGAAGGCGATCGGTCACGGCTACGGGCAGGACGGCGTCGGCTTCCGCGACTTCGAGCTGCACCGGGAGGAGAGCGGCCGCCCCCGGCTGGAGCTCCAGGGAGCGGCCGCGGAGTTGGCGCGCGCGCACGGACTCCGCGGCCTCAGGGTCTCGATCACCCACACCCGGACCAGCGCCGGCGCGGTGGTGATCGCGGAGACCTAGGAGGGACCTCCGGTGGCCGCCGGAGCCCCGCTCGCCTCGCCTCCGGCTTCCGCCGCCGCCTGCTCGGCGGCCAGGATCGCCGCCGGCGCCTTCATCCGGTCCAGCGCCTTGCGCAGCCGCGCGGCCTCCTTGCTCGGCTCGGCGGCCAGGTCCTCGGCCTGGCTCCGGACCTCGGCCACGCGCGCCTTGGCCTGCGGCAGCTGGCCCGCCTCCAGCAAGGCCAAGGCCTCCAGGTCGGCCGCCTTGACCAGCTCCGCCGCCCCTTCGGCGTTGTCCCCCCACTTGCGGAAGGCCGCCGCGGCCTTGCCCCAGGCCTCCAGTTGGACCTGGACCTTGCCGGTCCACTCGAAGGCGTCGTTGCGGTAGCGGACGTCGGCTTCCTGCATCTGGAGCACCGCGCTGTAGGCCTTGAGCGCCTTCGGGAACTCGGCGGCGCGGCGATGCACGTGGCCGATCTCGAGCTGGCCCCGGACCCGGAAGGCGGTGCCCTTGCCCTGGTCGACCGCGGTCTGGAAGGCGCCCTTGGCCGGCCCCGGCCGCCCCAGGGTGCGGTGGATCTCGCCCTGCCGGAAGGCCGCCTCGGCCACGATCACGCCGCTGTCGGGCCAGTGGTCCATGACCGCGCCGAAGGCCTCGCAGGCCTGGTCGAGCGCCGCCACCCGCGCGGCCCCCTTGGTGCCGCGGCTCTGCTTCTTGGCCTCCTTGGCCTGGTCGAGCTGCGCCTTGGCGGTGGCCAGCTTCGGGATCTGAACGGGTTCCTGGGGCAGCATCAGGGCCCCGGTCATCATCAAGCTCAAGAACATCGGTGGTTCCTCCTCGGGTATCGGGTGTCGCGCAGCCGCACGAGGAGGACGGCCCGGACCGCCATCGGTTACGCCCCCTTTTCGCCGAAGGGGCGGGGATCGGGGTCGCGGCGGACCTCGAGCACCAGCAACTCCTTCAGTCGCCGGCGCGCCCGGTGGACCCGGACCTTCAGGTTGTGGTGGCTGATCTGCTCGCGGCCGGCCACCGTCTCGCAGGCCACCCCCTCGAGGTAGCGGTGGGCGAGCACCCGACGGTAGTGGTCGGGCAGGTGATCCAGGGCCCGCGGCAACAGATCCACCAGCTCGCCCCGCCGCATCGGGTGGCCGGCCAGGTCCCAGCAGGGTTCCTGGTCGGCCTCCTCCAGGCTCTCCGGATCGGGCACCGCGGTCAGCAACTCCAGGCCGAGCGGACTGGGCAGCCGTCGGCGGACGGCGTCGACCGCCAGGTTGCGGGCGGTCCGGAACAGCCACGCGCGCGGCTCGGCGACGCGCTTCCCGGCCTGGGTGGCCTGCAGCAGCCGGGAGACCGCCTCTTGGGCCAGGTCACGGCACAGCTCGCGATCGGCCAGCTTGGTGAGCAGGAACCGCTCCACCTGCTCGGCCCAGTCTCCTAGTCGTGTGTTCGTCGCTTCCATCCTCCCTCCTGCCACGATCGGCGCAGGAGAGGGACGAAAAAAAGCGGCCGGGGTTACCCGTGTGGATAACCCCGGCCGGAAGGGCGGCTCGGAAGCCGCGCGCCTAGTTGCGCATCTTCTCTTCGCACTCCTTGAGCTGCGGGGAGCCCGGGAAGCGCTGCGCGAGGCGGTTCTTCAGCTTGAGCGCCTTCACCCGGCTGTCGGTGTCGCCCATGCGGTGGAAGGAGAGGGCGGCGTCCTTGAGCGAGTCCGGCACCAGCTGGATCACCGACTGGTGCATCAGGGCCACGCGCAAGAAGTGCAGGCCGGCCTGGAAGAAGAGCTCGCGACCTTCGGCGGTGTCGTCGGTGGCGAGGCCCTGCTCGTAGGCCACGCGGCCGAGACCGTACCAGGCGTAGGCTTCGGTCAGATCATCGGCGCCGCCTTCGTCGAGGATGCGCTGGAAAAAGCTGCCAGCCTTGTCCAGGGAGCCCTCGTCGAGGTAGGACATGCCGATCTCGACGTTCGCCCGGCTGGAAACGGTCGGGTACTGGCTCGAGTTGCGCGCCACGATCTGGTCGAGCTTGCTGCGCTTCGAGGCGCCGCGCAGGCTCTTGTCCAGCAGCACCAGGCCCAGCTCCGATTCGCGCGACCAGCGCTCCGGCAGGCTCTTGGTGTTCACCGCCGCGGCCAGGTCCCGGTAGGCGGACTCGGCGCCGGCGGTGTCCCCGCGCAGGGCCAGGGCGTCGGCCTTCATCATCAGGGCGGGGCCGTAGAAGAAGGTGTCCGGCACATCGGTCAGGAGCCGGTCGGCCGCCTCGACCACCGCCGAGTAGTTGGCGTCGGCGAAGCCGCACTTCATGATCCGGTACCACGAGTGCTGGACGGTCCAGGCGTTGCGGCCGCTGCTCGCGCCGCGATCCTCCAGAACCAGCAGGAAGGTCTGCATGGCGCCGCGGAAGTCGCCGTCGTCCATCATCTCCACGGCGGCGACGTAGTCGTCGAGCGCGGCGGAGCCGGTGTCGTGGATCACCTCGCGGACCAGGTGGGCGTCCTTGCGGCCGTCGCCACCGTTGACGGTCTTGTAGGTGACCTCGGAGTAGGTCTCGGTCTTGATGGTCTTGACCGGGATGACCTTGCCATCGACGAGGACGATCTCGTTCTGGGGCAGGGCCGGGGCCAGGAACAGGGCGGTCGAGACGAGGGCGCTGAGCAGCATTCTTCCTTCAACAGGGGTCTGGGCCGAAGAATCGGGTCACCAAAATAGCCGCGTCCGGGCGGTCGGACACCGGGTTTTCCGCTCAGGAGGCGGCGGGTGAGGGCGTCGGACGGCCCTTCGGGGCCTCCTGGGCATCCTGCGGGAGCCGGCGGAGGCGGACGAGCTCGGCCATCAGGGAGACGGCGATCTCGCCGGCGGTCTGGGAGCCGATCGGCAGGCCGATCGGGGTGCGGAGGGAGGCGAGGAAGTCCGGCGCGGCGCCCTCGTCGCTCAGGACCCGCTCGAAAGTGGCCTTCTTGGCCCGGGAACCGAGCAAACCGAGGTAGCGGGGGCGGCAATCCTGGGCGACCAGCTCGCGCAGGACCTCGAGGTCGGCCTGGTGGCCGCGGGTGGCGATGACCAGATGGAGGTGCTCGGCCGGAGCGATCGCGGCCACCGCCTCCGCCCATGGGGCGGCGAGACAGCGGCTGGCGAGCGGGTGCTTGGCCGGGTCGGCGTATTCGGGGCGGTCGTCGCAGACCACCACCCGCCAATCGCACTCCCGGGCCACGCGCGCGATGGCGCCCGACACGTGGCCGCCGCCGAAGAGTACCAGCGAGGGCGGTACGACGGGCTCCGCGAGCACCGTGACCTGGCCGCCACAGATCAAGCCGGACTCCGGTAAGTCCTTCTGGTTCAACGAGAAGGAGCGGGTGGCCGCGCGCCCAGAGGCGATCGTCTCGAGCGCCATCTGACGGCAGTCCTCCTCTACGCAGCCGCCGCCGATCGACCCCAGGGTGGAGCCGTCCGCCCGGACCAGCATCTTCATGGTCTCCTTGCCCGGGGTGCTCCCCCGCGCCAACAACACCGTGCAGAGCGCCGCCGGCTCCCCCGACTCCCGCAGCCGCACGATCTCTTCGAACAAGTCCATGGCCCCAGTGTAGACCGGGCGGATTTCGGGGTCAGACATCGATTGATTTCGGGGTCAGACTTTCATTTCTTCCTGCCGGCTTTGCGGCAGGAAGAAATGAATGTCTGACCCCGAAATCAATCGATGTCTGACCCCGAAATCCCCGTGCTAATCTGCGAGGAGAGCATGAAGCCCCACGCCACGCGTCCAGCGCCGCGGCCGGGGGTCGCCCTTGCGCTCGGATCGGGCAGCGCGCGCGGCCTGGCCCATATCGGGATCCTGCGGGTCCTGCGGGAGCTGCACGTGCCAGTGCGGGGCATCGCCGGCTCCAGCATCGGATCGGTGATCGGCGGGCTGGCCTGTGGCAACGCCCTCGACGCCTACGAATCGCTGATGCGCGGCCTCGACCGCCAGGGCGTGGTCTGGTTCCTGGACCCGGTCCTGCCGACCTCCAGCTTCTTCGGCGGCAAGCGCACCACCAAGGTGCTCGAGACCCTGCTCGGGGACCGGCGCATCGAGCTGCTGCCGGTCGACTTCTGCGCCTGCGCCACCGACCTCGCCACCGGCCACGAGATCCGCCTGCGGGAGGGCCCGCTGGTCCACGCCATCCGCGCCAGCTCCTCGATTCCAGGTGTCTTCTCGCCGGTGCGGGTGGGTCGCCGTTGGCTCACCGACGGCGGCGCGGTCAACCCGGTGCCGATCGGCGCCGCCAAGCAGTTCGGCTACCGCCACTCGATCGCGGTCGACCTGCACGCCGCCAGCTTCCCCGAGCCGCTCCTCCCCGAGGCGGAGCTGGCCGACGGCGAGACCCCGGAGGTCGAGAAGCTGCCGCCGCTGGAGCAGCTCCCGCTCGATCAGGAGGCAGTCGAACGCGCCCGCGAGTTCCTCAAGGAGACCGCCGGCCTGGTCAGCGGCGCCAGCAAGAGGGTGGCGGACCGCGCGGTCCGGTTCTGGCACCGCTTCACCGGCCGCCCCGAGGACAAGGCGCCCGGCCTGGCCGACGTCGTCGGCGACACCATGGCCTTCGCCCAGCTCGCGATCTCGCGCCTGGCCCTCGAGGCCGACCCGCCCGACGTGCTGCTCAAGCCGCGCCTGCCCGAGGTCGGCCTGTTCGACTTCCACCGCGCCGCCGAGGTCATCGCCGAAGGCGAGCGGGTCGCGCGGGAAGCCCACGCCGCCGGCCTCTTCGAAGTCATGATCGAGGAACAACGAGAAGGAAAGAAGAAGTGGTTCCGCGCCGGCGCCTGATCCCCGTCCTGCTCGCCGCCCTGGTCGCGGGATCCGCCCCGGCCCAGGACCCGCCGCCCGAGCCGCCGCTCGAGGAGCGCGTCGACCGCGCCATCCACCGCGGCGTGCACTACCTGCTCGGCCAGCAGTATCCGGACGGCAGCTGGCTCAGCTGGCCCGACCAGCACTTCGCGGCCGGACCGACCGCGCTCGCCGCCTATTCCCTGCTCAAGGCCGGCCTTCCGGCCGAACACCGCAGCATCCAGCTCGCGCTCGAGTACCTCCGCCTCCACCCGCCGACGCAGACCTACGACGCGGCGGTGCGGATCCTGCTCCTCTGCGCCCTCGACCCCGAGCGCTACGCCGAGCGCATCGAACGGTCCGCCGACATCATGTTCGACCATCACGCGGGGCTGTTCGACTACCACCGCGTGATGCGCAACCAACCCGGCGGCGACCTCTCGAACACCCAGTTCGCGATCGTCGCGCTCGAGGCGCTCGACCGCCACGGGTGGCAACGCGACGCCAAGTTCTGGGAGAAGATGGGCGACTACCTCATCAAGACCCAGAAGCCGGACGGCGGCTACGGCTACCGCCCCGGAAACCAGCCGACCATGACGATGACCCTGGCCGGCTTCGGCTGCCTGGCCGCCACCCGCCGGGTGCTCGAGCGCCGCAAGGCCCGCGCCAGCCGCCTCGAGGAGCTCAGCGAAGCGATGCAGCTCAGCGAGTCCTGGCTCGACGAACGCTGGCTCGGGGACACCGAATGGAGCGGCGAGAACGGGCTCAACCGCTGGGGCTTCTACACCTGGTACGGCATGGAGCGGGCCGCCGCGCTCTCCGGCCAGGACGAGATCGGCGGCCACGACTGGTACCAGGACGCCGGCGAGCTGATGGTCGCCAAGCAGAGCGGCGACGGCGCCTGGAGCGACCCCTGGGGCAACCAGCCGACCAACACTCCCTTCGCGCTGCTCACCTTGTCGCGCGCCACGGCCAAGGTCGGGACCGGCGGCGAACCCCGCGCCGGCCTGTGGGAGCGGCGCTGGTCCAACGCCGACGCCGGCCGCGCCGACCTGCTGATCACCGTCACCGGCATGCCCGAGGGCCGGGCCTTCCTGGCCGGCTTCCACCCCGAGCTGGTCGAGCTCTACGCCTTCGAAGGCGAAGGTCGGCCGCGGGTCACGCGCTTCTCCTGGTGGCTCGACGGCGAGGAGCTCGCGGTCCACCGGCCCGAGGACCCGGCCGCCCTCGCCCGCCAGCAGGGCCCGCCGCGCTTCCCGGTCACCCTGCCGCTGATCGCCAACGACAGCTTCCAGCTCGAGGCGCGGGCCTGGCTCGCCTTGCCCGGCAGCGACGACCCGGACGACGTGGTCCAGGTCGTGTCCGGGCCCTTGACGATGAAGGTGCACGGGCTGGTCGTCGACGACGACCGCGAGCAGATCGAGCTGCTGGAGCGCGCGATCGCGCTCGACACTTCCCAGGCCGAGCGCTTCGCCGCCTCGAGCGAGCACAGCGGCAACTCCAACGGCGCCCTGCGCGCCTTCGACCGCTTCCAGGGCAGCCGCTGGCTGGCCGAGCGCGAGGACACCGAGCCGTGGATCCGGCTGGTGCCGAAGAAGCCGCTCAAGGTCGCGGCGGTCCGGCTGCTGCCGGCCCTCACGGCGCCGACCACGCCCGGCTTCGACCTGCCCACCCGAGTGCAGGTGACGGTCAACGGCCGCAAGCACGAGATCGAGCTGGCGCCGAAGGACGCGATCCGCGGCACGCTGCTCGAGTTCCGGCGGGCGATGCGGGTGCGCGAACTCGAGGTGCGGGTGCTGGAGCGGCGGCCGGTCGCCGACGGCAACGCCGGCCTGACCGGCTTCCGCGAGATCCAGCTGCTCGAGGAGGCCGACTGATGGAGGCGGGGCGCGACTCCGCCCCGCGACCGGAGGCCTAGGACGGCGTCTCGACCTCAGCCGGCGCCGGGTGCCACTCGACGTCGGCCACACCCTCACGCCAGTTCGAAGCTCGCGCGAGCACGAACAGCCAGTCGCTGAGGCGATTCAGGTAGGCCTGGTGACGCGGATCGACGTAGTCGTCGTTGGCCAGCGCGGCGACGGTGCGTTCGGCGCGGCGACAGATCGTGCGCGCCAGGTGCAGGCGCGCGGCCGCCTCGCTCCCGCCGGGCAGGATGAAGGACTTGAGCGGCGGCAGCTCCTCCTCGAAGCGATCGATCTCGCCCTCGAGCACCTCGAAGGCGTCGGGCTCCCACTCGGGGAGGTGGGCGCGGGTGTCCTCCGAGGCCTCCGACGGCGTCGCCAGCCAGGAGCCGAGCACGAACAAGCGCGCCTGCTCGCGCTGCAACATGGCGGTGAGCTCGGCGTCGACCGCCGAGGCGCACCAGCCGACCGCGGAGTTCAGTTCATCGATCTCGCCGTAGGCGATGATCCGTTCGGAAGCCTTGCGGACGCGGAGGCCGCCGAACAGGCCGGTCTCGCCGTCGTCCCCGGTGCGGGTGTAGATCTTCATGGCTGCTCCTGCGCCATCGGCGCCTGCGGTGGCCCGTGCAGGATACCGCTTCGAGGGCGAGGCGGCCGGTGCGGGGCCACGAATCGCCGCCGCGATCAGGCCGTGCGCAGCGCCTCGACCGCCCGGGCCGGGCCGAACACCACCAGGCGGTCGCCGTCCTGGAAGCGGTACTCGACCTCGGGCGCGCGCGGATCGCTGCTCTGTCCAGGCGGAGCGTGCGGCTTCACGAGCAGCACGTTGACGCCGTGCCGGACGCGGAACTCGGCCTCGACCAGGCTGCGGCCGAGCAGGGTGACCGGGGCGTCGACCTCGGCCATCAGGTAGTCGCCGACGCGGCGCGAGACCACCTCCTCGCCGCTGCTGCCGGGCAGGCTGCTGGCCAGGGTGTCGGCCATCTGGTGCTTGAAGACCTCGCTGCGATAGCGGTTGAGCACGTCGGAGATGTGCACCACACCCACCAGGCGGCCGTGGTCGTCCAGCACCGGCAGCTCGTCGCGATAGCCCTGGTCGAGGCGACGCAGCACCAGGTCGAGGGTGTCGTCGGACTGCGCCGACGGCCACTCGGGCAGCGCGACGTCCTCGGCCACGAGCAGGGACTGCACCAGTCCGATGTCCTCGAGCACCGAGCGGATCTGGTTCAGGGCGATCACGCCGCTCATGCGGCCGTCGGACTCGGCCACGTAGACGCAGGCCTCCTGGCCGTGGTAGAGGCGCTGCAACAGCGGGAGCACCGGGTCCTGCGGGGCGGCGGGGGCGACCTCCTCGCGCATGACCTCACCGACCGGGATGCGGCGCAGGAGGTCGACGTCCTGGCCGTCGCGGATGTTGACGCCCCGGCGCTTCAACTTGATCGTGTAGATCGAGTCGCCGTGCAGACGGGTCATGACCAAGGTGGCGACGATGCAGGAGATCATCAGCGGCAGGATGATCTTGTAGTCGGCGGTCAGCTCGAACAGGATCATGATCGCGGTGATCGGCGCGTGGGTGGCGGCCGCGACCACCGCCCCCATGCCGACCAGGGCGTAGGCGCCCGGCGGCGCCGCGCTGGGGAACCAGGCCTGGACCCCCGCCCCCACCGCGCCGCCGAGCGAGGCGCCCAGGAACAGGGATGGGGCGAAGACCCCGCCGGAGCCGCCGGAGCCGATGGTGAGCGACACCGCCAAGATCTTGGCGAGCAACAAGCCGACCAGCAGCCAGGCGGCGGGGGCGCCGGTCAAGGCGTGGTTCATCGCCTCGTAGCCGACACCCAGCACCTCCGGCGCGACCAGGGCGATGGCGCCGACCGCGGCGCCGCCGAGCATCGCCTTGAGGGGGGCCGGCATCTTCAACTGCTCGAACAGCTCCTCGGAACGGTGCAAGGAGCGGGTGAAGACGATCGCGAGCAAGCCGGCGAGCAGGCCGAGCACGGCGTAGACGACCAGCTCGCCGGGGTGCTCGAGCGAGTACTGCGGGATCTGGAAGGCCGGTAGGTCGCCGAGGTGCTGGCGGGAGACCACCGTCGCGACCACCGAGGCGATCACGATGGGCGAGAACTGCGGCACGCCGAAGTCGCCGAGGATGACCTCGACCGCGAACAGGGCGCCGGCCACCGGAGCGTTGAAGGTGGCGGCGACGCCGGCCGCGGCGCCGCAGCCGACCAGGGTGCGCAGGCGGCGAGGGCTGACCTTGAGGAACTGCCCCACGGTCGAGCCGATCGCGGAACCGATCTGGACGATCGGGCCCTCGCGGCCGACCGAGCCGCCCGAGGCGATGCACAGCCCCGAAGCGAGGGTCTTGGCCGCCACCACCCGCGGCCGGATGCGACCGTGGCGCAGGGCGACGGCCTCCATGACCTCGGGCACCCCGTGGCCGCGCGCCTCCTTGGCGAAGGTCTCGACGATCCAGCCCACCACCATGCCGCCGAGCGCCGGCGTCGCCACCACCCAGGTCCAGGGCAGCTCCCGGATCCACTCCAGCAGTCCGCCGTGGTCGGTGATCGGCCCATCCGGCCGCCAGATCCACTCCTGCATCTTCACGATCAGGAGCCGGAATCCGACCGCGCCATACCCCCCGATCAGGCCGATCAGGATCGCCACCAACACCATGTAGACATTGGTCGACTGCTTCAGGTAGGCGTTGATCCGGTGGAAGAGCCCCATTTCAGCGACCCAATTCGGGGTCAGACGTCGATTTTGGGGTCAGACGTCGATTTCATGTGGCAGGAAGGCGACGTCCGACGCGGCGACGCCGTCGCGCCCGAAGCCCAGGAAGTCGGCCCCGCAGGGCACTCGTCCTCCTCCGGGGAGAGGGCCATCGAGCGCGGAGAGACCGAGGAAGGAACGAACCCCACCCCACCTTCGGCGGGAGCAGCAGGCCGGTTGCTAGGGATAAGTCGCCAACCGAAAAAGGAAAGGCGCTCCGGCAGAACCGGAGCGCCAGGTCCGCCGCGCGGGCGGAAAAGAATGGGACGTCTGACCCCGAATTACAGGGAGTCGGCGTTGCCGGCCAGGTACTCGGCCACGCCCTCGGTGCTGGCCTTCATGCCGGCGTCGCCGTCCTTCCAGCCGGCGGGGCAGACCTCGCCGTGCTGCTCGGTGAACTGCAGCGCGTCGATCATGCGCAGCATCTCGTCGATGTTGCGGCCGAGCGGCAGGTTGTTCACGACCTGGTGCTGGACGACGCCGTCCTTGTCGATCAGGAAGCTGCCGCGCAGGGAGACGGCCTCGCCGAGCAGGACGTCGTAGTCGCGGGCGATGTTCTTGGTCAGGTCGGCGACCAGCGGGTACTTCACCGGGCCGATGCCACCGTTGTTGATCTCGGTGTTGCGCCAGGCGAGGTGGGTGAAGTGGCTGTCGATCGAGCAGCCGATCACTTCCACGCCGCGCTTCTCGAACTCGGCCATGCGGTGATCGAAGGCGATCAGCTCGCTCGGGCACACGAAGGTGAAGTCGAGCGGGTAGAAGAACAGGACGACGTACTTGCCGCGGTGGTCCGACAGCTTGAAGTCTTCCTTGAAGGAGCCGTCGGCCATGACGGCGGTGGCGGTGAAGTCAGGGGCTTCCTTACCGACGAGGACGCTCATTTCTTGTCTCTGCTTTGCTTGCGGGGAAATCGTGGGAGGGGCTTCCTAGGACCGAATTCGGCCCCGTTCCAGCCGGCTCAGCCCGGCATTCTAACGGCGCGCGGCGCGCACCGCGGCGGCCAAAACGCGCGCGGCGGCCTCCCCGTGAGCGGTGGCGGTCTCCAACACTTCCTCGTGGCTGGGTCGGCTCCCGCCCACGCCGGCCGCGTAGTTGCTGAGCAGCGAAACTGCCAACACCCGGGCGCCGGCGGCGCGCGCGGCAATAGCTTCCGGAATCGTGCTCATTCCCACCGCGTCGGCGCCGAGCGCGGCCATCGCTCGCACCTCCGCCGGCGTCTCGTAGCTCGGTCCGGGCATGCCCGCGTAGACCCCCGGCCGCAGCTCCGGCTCGGCCTCGAGCAAGCGCCCGCGCCACTCCGGGTCGTAGAGGTCCACCAGGTCGAGGAACATCGCCTCGCCGTCTTCCGACTGGTCGGCGTCCAGCGGATTGGGCAGGCCGTGGTTGAGGTGGTCGGCCAGCGGCATCAGCTCGCCCGGCGGCCGCTCCTCACGCGTCGAACCGGCGGCGTTCAACAGCAGCACCGCCGGCGCCCCCCAGCGAACCAGGGCGCGCACGCCGCGCACCAGCTCCCGCGCCGGATACCCCTCATAGGCGTGCACCCGGCCACCGCACAAGGCCACCCGGACGCCGTCCAGGTCGCCCACGACGAGCTCGCCGCCGTGGCCGGCGACCCGCGGCTGCGGCCAGGCCGGCAGCTCGGCCAGCTCCAAGGTGGAGGTCCCGGTCAGGAGCCCGGCGGCGCGCTCCTTCCAGCCGCTGCCCAGCACGACGGCGACCTCGGGAGCCGGCCCCAGCGCTCCTGCGAGGGCCTGCGCGAGGGAATCGACCAGCTTGCGCTCGGGAGTCGTCACCCGCGCATCCTAGGATCGCGGCCGGAAGATCCGGTGTCCGCTCCCGAGCCGCTGCGTAGGCAAGAGGCACCGCGGTCCGCCCTTCCGCCCCGGTTCCGCTCGCCTGTCCGTGCTGCTCCCCTTCCTGATCGCCGCCGCGCTGGTCCAGGACCCCGCGCCGCCGCTCTACGCCTTGGTGCCCCAGGACGAATCCCGCCACTTCCGCCGGGTGGTCCGCATCGACCCGACCAGCGGCACGCGCGAGGTCCTGCTCGAAGACCTGCTCTATTGCTTCGACGCCGCCGATCTGCAGGAGCTGTGGCCGCAGCCCGGAGGCGGCCTGGTGGCGGCAGGGCCGGTCTCCGCCCACCGCCCCAGTCCGAACGTGTCGATGCCCCTGTGGGTGCTCGGAGCCGGCCGCCGCACCCCCGACTTCCTCAGCGAGACCTCCCTCCATTACGCACTCTCCGCCGATGGCCGCTGGCTCGCCGACGCCGGCAGCTTCCGGCTGCGGCTGATGGACCTCCAGGACGAGGAGCCCTCATGGCTCCCCCTGGCCGAACCGGAAGAGTCCTCCCCTTCCCCTCACTTCGGCGCGCCGCTGTGGTCACCGGACAGCGCCTGGCTGTACGTATCGGCGCGGGCCTACCGCAGCCGCGCGGCGGAGCACCTGCCGCAACAGCCCGGCCTGTGGCGCTTCCCGGCCGGCGGTGGAGCGCCCCGGAAGGTGGCGGACCTGGGCGGCGCCCGCCTGCTGGCGGTCGAGCCGAGCGGCCGCGGCATCCTGGCCCACGCCAAGGTCGGCCGTGATCCCCGCGCCGAGGGCTGGATCGAGCGGATCGACCTCGAGGGCGGCGAGACCACCCTCCTGGTCGATGACGCCGCCTCGCGCCAGCTCGCCTTCGACCTCGCGCCCGGCGGCGACCGCATGGTGTACGGGCGCCGCGACCGCCAGCTGGTGCTGCGCGAGGCCGATGGGAGCAGCCAGCTGCTCGGCCCCGGCCGCCACCCACGCTTCTCCCCGGACGGCCGCTGGCTGGCCTACCACCAGTGGCAGGAGGGGATGCCCGAGCTGTGGCTGCTGGAGCTCGAATCCGGCCAGCGGCGCTCGCTCGGGCGCGGCGAGAAGCCGGTCTGGGGGCACCCCGCAGTGGCTGCCGCCGGGGACTCCGCCGCGGGCGCCGCATCCGACTCCACCCCGGCCAGCCCCCCTCCGTCTCGAGGAAGCCGGAAACCTCCGAGCGGCCCTTCCGAATAAGTGCCGCCATGAAAACGACCACCGTCAACCGCTTCGCCCCCGCCGCCATGCTGGCCGTCATCGGCCTCACGCTCAGCGCGGGCTGGTTCGGCTATCTCCAGGGCCTGGCCGAGATGGCCGCGCCTGCCGTCTGATCTCCACCTCCCACCCCATGGAACGCCCCTCCCTCCTCGCACTCCTCGCCCTGCTCTTCACCCCCTCCTGCGTCATCGTCATCGGTGACTGGGACCGCGAGAGCGCCAAGATCACCCGCGTCGACCAATTCGAGGTCGACGGCGCCAGCAAGCTGCGGGTCGAGTGCCGCAACGGCTCGATCCGGGTCGCCCAAGGCGGCGGCCAGGTCGAGTGCCAGACCGACCTGACCGCCTCCGCCGACAGCCGCGAGGAAGCGAACCACCTGGTCGAAGAGATGTTCGTGACCAGCGAGCGCAAGGGTGAGCTCCTGCGCATTTACGTCGACGTGCCGCCGGCCGCCGACGGCTGGAGCGCCTCCATGCAGCTCCAGGTCCCGGCCGGACTGGCGCTCGACCTCGACACCAGCAACGGCCGCATCGTGGTCGAGGACAGCTTCTCCTCCGTGCGCGCCGACACCTCGAACGGCTCGATCAACGTGCGCTGCGACGGCGTCGCCGAGCTCGAGACCTCGAACGGCTCGGTGAAGCTGGCCGGCATGCCGGAGCGCTTCGACATCCACACCTCGAACGCCTCCGCCACGGTGAACCTGGCCGGCGACTGGAATGGCGAGGGCAAGATCAAGACCTCGAACGGTTCGATCACGGTCAACTGCGCCGGCCAGGTGCGCTGCGCCACCACCTCCTCGACCAGCAACGGCAGCATCAAGGGGGTGCGCGACCTGCGCGGCGAGCCCGACGTCGGCGAGCTGGTGCTGCGGACCAGCAACGCCAGCATCCGCGTGCACGAGCAGCTCTAGGGATACCAGCGGCTCTCGAGCCACCCGACGACGATCCCGAGGCCGGAGTCTCTCGACGGAGGCTCCGGCCTCTTCGCGATCACTCCCTGATCAGATCAGGATCGCGGCGGTGGCCGCGGTCGTGAAGCTCGCCAGCGCGCCGACGACCATCGCCCGCAGGCCGATGCGCGCGAAGTCGGCGCGCCGCTCGGGCGCGATGCCGCTCAGCCCGCCGATCTGGATCGCGATGCTCGAGAAGTTGGCGAAGCCGCACAGGGCGTAGCTGGTGATCACCGCGGAGCGCTCACTCAGGCCTCCCTCGCCCGACATCGTCGCCAGGCTGTCGTAGGCCACGTACTCGTTGACCGCGATCTTGGTGCCGAGCAGGCCGCCGACGGTCCGGGCCTCCTCCGCCGGCACGCCGAGCAGCCAGGCCACCGGGGCCAGCAGCCAGCCGAACAGGTCCTGCAGGGTCAGGCCCTCGCTCAGGAGGCCGAGCAGGCCGTTGGCGAGCTGCAGGATGGCCAGGAAGGCGATCAGCATGCCGAGGATGTTGATCGCCAGCTTCATGCCGTCGGAGGCCCCCGAAGCGGCGGCGTCGACCAGGTTGACGTAGCCCGACCGGGGCTGCGCCACGTCCTCGCCGAGGGTCTCGGGCTGCTCGGTCTCGGGGAAGACGATCTTGGCCAGGCCGAGCGCCATCGGCGCCGACATCACGGTGGCGGCGAGCAGGTGGCCGGCGATGTCGGGCACCGACTCCCGCAGCATCATCACGTAGATCGCGAACACGCCGCCGGCGACGGTGGCGTAACCGACCGACATCACGGCGCCGATCTCGCTGCGGGTCATGCGCGGCAGATAGGGCCGGATCAGCAGCGGCGCCTCGGTCTGGCCGACGAAGATGTTGGCCGCGGCGCTGGTCGATTCGGCCCCCGAGGTGCCCATCACCCAGGCCATCAGCCGCGCCATCAGGCCGACGATCCGGCGCACCACGCCGAGGTGGTGCAGCACCGCGAAGACCGAGCTGAAGAAGACCACGGTCACGATCACCAGCGCCGCCAGCAGCGGCGCGGTGCCGTCCAGGCCGAGGGCCGACTCGCCGAAGATGCTGCTGGAGCCCTGCGCGGCGTAGTCGATCAGCGCCAGGAAGAAGTCCTTCGCGCCCTCGAAGAAGGCCTGGCCGACCCAGGTCTTCAGGACCAGCAGCGCGAGCAGGAATTGCAGCGCCACGCCGCCCAGCAGCGGCCGCCAGCGCACCTCGCGGCGGTGTGTGCTGAGCAGCCAGGCCAGCCCGACCAGCGCCGGAATCCCGATCAAGGGTTGCCAGATCACGGGCACAGCCTACGGCGGCGGTTCCCTCACGGCGGCGCGGAAAAGCGGACCGATGCCCCCCACGGCGGCAGAATCGGGGCATGCTGGCCGCCGCCGCCCTCCTCCTGGCCTGCCCGCCCGCCGCGTGTCCGCCGCAGGCCAAGCCGCCCAACCTGCGTGAGATCCGCAAGTTGATCGAGGAGAACTTCGCCCTCGATCCGCTGACCGAGGAGGGCGCCGCCCGGCGGTTGGAGATCGCCGCCCGCCTCGACGCGGTGCCGCTCGACTCCAGCTCGAAGCGCAAGCGCTGGCGCAAGGAGCTGCTCAAGGCGGCGGCCAAGCGTCCGCAGCTCCCGGACGAGGCCGGCGAGTACTGGGCTTTCGAGGAGGAGGGCCGCGGCCGCTACTTCATCGGCGGCGAGACCCGCAAGCCGAAGGCCCTGATGATCTCGATGCACGGCGGCGGCCAGGGCAGCGCCGACGCCCGCGGCGCGCTCGGCTTCCACGACCGCGCCGCCAAGGAGCTCGGCTGGCTCGCGATCTATCCGCAGGCGCTGGAGGCGACCGAGCACGGCTGGACCGACTCCGGCACCGAGGAGTGGGTGATCTCCCTGATCGAATCCGCGCTCCGCACCTGGGACATCCCGCCCGACCGGGTCTTCCTCGCCGGCCACTCGATGGGAGGCTACGGCTCGTGGGTGCTGGGCGCGCACCACGCCGACCGCCTGGCCGGCGCCGCCCCCTCGGCCGGCGCCCCCTCCCCGGTCTACAACTTCGACCACCAGATCATCGACATCCAGGAAGGGGTGATCCCGAACCTGCGCAACCTGCCCATGGCGGTGTTCCAGTCCACTGACGACCCGCGCGTGCCGCCGGACGTCAACCAGTTCGCGGTGAAGCAGGTCGAGGCGGCGCGGGCCAAGTGGGGCGGCTACGAGCACTTCGAGTACTGGGAGGTCGACGATCGCGGCCACGGCGGGCCGCCGGGCGGCGCCGTCGAGCTCCTGCGCAAACTGGAGGACCAGCGCCGGGTGGCGACGCCGGACAAGCTGGTGTGGCAGCCGGCCCTGTCCTGGAAGCGCCGCTGGTACTGGCTCTCCTGGCCGCAACCCGAGATCGGCGCCGTCGTGGTCGCCGAGCTCGACCGCGAGGCCAACGCGGTCCGGATCCAATCCGAGGCCCGCCTCGATGGCATGGAGGTGCTGCTCGACGGCCGCATGCTGGACCTGAAGGAGGAGGTGCAGGTCTACCTGAACGGGGAGCTGAGCTGGCGAGGCATGGCTCACCCGCGGCTCGGCGCCCTGATCCTGAGCGCCGGCTACGGTGACGAGGACATGCTGATGGAGGCGCGGGTTCCCGTGCGCCCCTAGCCTGGAAGCAGCGGGCCTCTCCTCCCCGACTTCGATCCCCGACCTCCCCGACCGTCCTCCATGCGCCTGCTGCCCTTCCTGTTCGCCGCCCTGCTCGGCTGGTTCAGCTCCGAAGCCGCGTCCTCGGCCGACACCGCCCGCGGCCAGGTGTTCCACGACCAGGACGGCGACGGCCGCCTCGACTCCGGCGAGCCGGGGCTCGAGGGCGTCCGGGTCTCGAACGGTCGCCAGGTGACGAGCACCGACGCCGAGGGCCGCTGGCAGCTGCCGGTCGATGGCCCCGCCGAGCTGTTCGTGATCAAGCCGCGCGGCTGGATGGTGCCGCTGGCCGAGAACAGCACGCCGCTGCACTACTACCTGCACCGCCCCGAGGGCTCGCCGCCCTCGCGCCACGCCGGGGTCGCCCCGACCGGCCCGCTGCCGGCCTCGATCGACTTCCCGCTGGTGCCGCAGGAGGAGCCCGACGAGTTCAAGGCCCTGTTCTTCGGCGACACCCAGCCGCGCAACCGCCGCGAGATCGAATATATGGACGACGACGTGGTGGACGAGTGCCTCGACTTCGACGGCGAATTCGGCGTCGTGCTGGGCGACCTGGTGTTCGACGGCCTCGGCCTCTTCGACCCCCTCACCGACAGCCTGTCCCGGATCGGCATGCCCTGGTGGATGGTGCTCGGCAACCACGACCAGAACCGCGACGCCGCCGGCGACGCCACCGCCAACGAGACCTTCGCCCGCCACTTCGGCCCCTCCACCTACGCCTTCGACTGGGGACCGGCGCACTTCCTGGTGCTCGACGACGTGGAGTTCTACCGCGCCGAGGAAGGCGGGCGCTCGGTCGGCAAGTACCGCGCCCGCCTGACGCCCGAGGTGCTCGACTTCGCCCGCAACGACCTCGCCGGGGTGCCGCGCGACCGGATGGTGGTGGTGCTGATGCACATCCCGCTGACCGCGGTGGCGAACCGCGAGGCCCTGTTCCGCCTGCTCGAGCCCTTCCCGCGCTCGGTGTCGGTGTCGGCGCACTCGCACACGATGCTGGTGACCGACCTCGGCGAGCAGCACGGCTGGCGCGGCGCGGAGCCGCACACCCACGTGGTGAACGTCACCGCCTGCGGCAGCTGGTGGGCCGGGGAACCGGACGAGCGCGGGGTGCCGCACGCGACCATGAGCGACGGCGGTCCGAACGGCTGGACCGAGTGGACCTTCTCCGACGACGACTGGAGCTTCGTGTTCCGCGCCGCCGGCGAGGAGCCCGAGCGGCAGATGAGCCTGCACCTGGGCGAGGCGGCGCTCGGCGAGCCGCTGAAGGTCAGCGCCAACGTGTGGGGCGGCGGCCCGCGGACCCGAGTGGAGGCCCGCTGGTCGGAGGACGCCGAGTGGACAGGACTCCAGCGCGTACACGCGGCCGACCCGGCCTACGTCGCCCTGCGCCGCGAGGAGGCTCCGCGACGCGGCAAGCGCTGGCGCGAGCTGCCGAAGCCCTCGCGCAGCGCCCACCTGTGGCAGGGCGAGCTGGCGTCGCCGCCCGCCCCCGGCGAACGCCGACTCGAGGTCCGCGCCACCGACCGCTGGGGACGGACCTGGACCGAGACCCGCGCCGTCACCGTGGCTCCGCCGCCCGCTCCACCGGCGCCGCCGAACCTCCTCCTCATCATGGTCGACGACATGGGCTGGGCCGACCTCGGCTGCTACGGCAGCGAGGCGATCGACACCCCCAACCTGGACCGGCTGGCCGCGGAAGGGCTGCGCTTCACCGACGCCTACTCCGGCAGCGCGGTGTGCGCGCCGGCGCGCTCGGTGCTGATGACCGGCCACCACGCCGGCCGCACCTCGGTGCGGCTCAACACCGGCGGCACGCCGCTGCGGGACGAGGACCTCACCCTGGCCGAGGTGCTGCGCGAGGCCGGCTACGCCACCGGCGGCTTCGGCAAGTGGGGACTCGGCGACCTCGGCACCAGCGGCGCGGCCGAGCGCCAAGGCTTCGACGAGTTCTTCGGCTACTACCACCAGATCCACGCCCACTCCTTCTACCCCGACTACCTGATCGACAGCGGGGCCAGGTTCCCGCTGCCCGGCAACGCCGGCTTCTACCAGGCCGATCCGCCCTTCGCCGGCGCCTTCCCCGCCCGCAGCCCCGACGGGAGCCTGGAGCGGCAGTACGCCCAGGACCTGATCTTCGACCGCACGCGGGCCTTCCTGCGCGAGCACGCCGACGAGCCCTTCTTCCTCTACGCGCCCTGGACCCCGCCGCACGGTCGCCTCGAGATCCCGGAGGAGGACCCGGCCTGGCTGCGCTACGCCGACCAGGACTGGCCGATCCGCGCCAAGCTCACCGCCGCCATGGTGAGCATGATCGACCGCCAGGTCGGCGAGCTGCTCGACGAGCTCGAGCGCCTGGGCATCGCCGACCGCACCCTGGTGCTGTTCTGCTCCGATCACGGCGCCGACGGCCGCTACGAGGGGGTGCTCGATTCCTGCGGCCCCTTCCGCGGCAAGAAGCGCTCGATGACCGAAGGCGGCCTGCGGGTGCCCTTGATCGCGCGCTGGCCCGGGGTGGTGCCGGCCGGCGCGGTGAGCGACCGACCGGTCCACTTCGCCGACTTCCTGCCGACCCTGGCCGAGCTGGCGGCGACTGCGGCGCCCGAGGACCTGGACGGCCGCTCCTTCGCCCCGACCCTGCGCGGTGAATCCCAGCCCGAACCGCCCTTCCTCTACTGGGAGTGGGAGCGCTACGACTGGGGCAAGCGCCGCCTGGCGCCGGACGGCCTGATGCAGGCCGCCCGGATCGGCCCCTGGAAGGCCCTACGGCCGCGCCCGAGCGCTCCGATCCAGCTCTACGACCTGAGGACGGACCTCGGCGAGGCCCACGACCTGGCCGCGAGCCATCCCGAACGGGTGGCGGAGTTCGAGGCGCTGATGGAGGCCCAGCACCGGCCGATGCGCCCGCAGGCCGAACCCACGCAGGAGCCCGGCCGCAAGTACCGCTAGCGCCGGCGCTCAGACCAGGGCCTTCGATTCGCGGACCTGCTTGGCGTAGGGTCCGCGCTCGTTGGCGCTGGCGACGAAGCTGACCCGGCGGCCGATCTGCAGGTCCTCGTACTCGAGGTTGCGCAGGTCGGTCTCGTGGAAGAAGAAGTGACGCTCGTCGCCGTCCCTCGCCACGAAGCCCCAGTTGTCCTGCAGGTGCACGACGCTGCCTTCGCAGCGGTTGCGCTCGTCCTCGGCCGGATCGGACTCTTCTTGCGGCCGCCGCCGGCTGGGAACGATCGGGTCGGCCAGCGCGCCGCCGGCCTCCTCGAGCTCGTGCTCGGGAGCGCCGCTCGGCTGATAGAAGATGTCCTCGATCAGGGGGTCGGCGCCGATCTCGACCGCGTCGACCTCTTCGCTGACCATGATCGGATAGGTCGCCTCCTCCATCAGGTGGTGGGCGCACTTGGTCTCGTGGTGGGTGCCGTCCTGGTCGGTGTGTTCGACGTGCCAGCCGAGCACCATGACGCGCGTGCCGAGGGTGTGCAGCTTGCGCACCAGCGGGATGAAGTCGGCGTCGCCGGCGAACAACACGCAGACGTCGAGGCCCTTGAAGACCGAGCGCTCGTAGGCCTCGAGCGCCAGCAGCACGTCCACCCCCTTCTCCTTGCTCTGGGTGACCGGCAGGTAGTGGGTCTCGATGCCGGAGCGCATCAGGGCCTCGTCGAAGACGCGCTCGAGGTAGAGCGCCTCGCGGTCGCGGGCCTCGCGGGCGTTCAGGCGGCCGCGGAAGAAGTGGGCGTCGACGATGTGGCAGAAGCGCTCATCCAGGCCCTCGCCCTCGGAGACCCGGCGGCGGATGAAGCGCTGCAGCCCGGGGAGGGAGAGGCGGGTGCCCCTGGGGTGGTGCCACTTGTAGAAGTGGCTGACGTGGGAAAAGAAACTGCCGTCGAGAAAAATCCCGATCTTGGTAAATCGGCGTGAGGAATCCGGTGCGTTGGTTCTCAAAGCCATGGCCCTGCTCGGAACGTTGGGTAAGGAAAGATCACGGCAACGGAGTCTACTACGTCCGAAATCGCGATCCGTTCAAGAGAGAAAGCGCCAGTTTTTGGCGGCGGAGAGGAATCCTCAGGGATTCGCGTCGAACCAGGAATCGTAGAAACGCACCGCGCAGTGCAGGGTGACGGCGTCGTAGCCGGCCGGGTTCAGGTGGATGCCGTCGAGCATCGCCGCCGGCGGGCTCGGCAGGGCCGGGTCGCCGCCCAGGGCCGGCCGGTAGCCGTTGTGGGCGTTTCCCGGCAAGGGGGTGCTGCGCGGGGCGATGCCGTGGGCGGGGTAGCCGAAGACCCACTGCATCAGGCCGGCGTGGTTCAGGAAGTGCACGGTCGGGTCGGCGGCGAGGCGCTGGTAGACGGTCGCCGAGCTGTCGAACAGGGCCCGGTTCACCCGCCCGGGGCTGGGGAGGCCGAGGGCCAGCCACAGCAGGAAGGTGAAGGGGTCAGACCGCATCTCCTCGAGGTTGATGTAGTCGTAGCCCACGAACACCACCTGCAGGTCCGGGTCGATGCCGTGGAGGAACTGGACCAGCCCCTCGACGTCGTCGGCGATCTGCTGGTAGAGCGCCTGCTCCTCGCTGACGCTCATGCCGGTGTTCCAGGCGCCGAGGAAGTCGTTGCCGCCGACGTTCAGGTGGATCACGTCGATGCTCGGATGAGCGGCCAGCTCCTGGCTGATCAGGGCTTGGTAGGAGGCGCTGTTCCACTGCTCGGCGGTGGTGCCGCCGATGGCGGTGGTGTCCCCCACCGCGATCTTGTCGCCGTGGCCGACCCGGGCCAGCGCCTTGTCGAGCGAGCCGAAGGCCCAGGTCAGCTCGGCCCAGGAGTCGCCGACGATCAGCACCCGCTCGGTCTGCGCGGCGAGCGGCCCGGCCAGGCCGAGCAGGAGCAGCAGGGGAAGGAGGATGCGGTGGCGCATCCCTTCATGGTACCGGAGGGCGCGGCTTGGTACGGTGGATCCGAATGCCCGGACCCGCCCGCTGCGCCGACGAAGACCTCGCCGCCCTCCATCAGGAGCTGCGGGACTTCGACGCCTTCGGTCGCCCCACGGAAGTCGGCGCGCTGGAGCTAGGGTCGTCCGCCGCAGGCCGCGTGCCGGTCTACGTCAACCAGTTCTGGACCGCGCGCCAACGCATGGCCAGCTCGCTGCACGAGGTGTCCTACTTCGCCTGCTTCAAGCCGGAGCTGCCGCGCTTCTTCGTGGAGCGGCTGACCGCGCCGGGAGAGGTCGTGTTCGACCCCTTCCTCGGCCGCGGCACCACCCCGGTCGAGGCGGCGCTGCACGGCCGGGTGCCGTGGGGCGTGGACGTGAACCCGCTCAGCCGGGTGATGGCGCTGGGGCGGCTGGCGCCGCCGACCGAGGCCGAGGTGGCAGAGCGGCTGGCGCGGATCGACACCCCGCCCGGCCCGCTCGAGGAGGAGCTGCTGGTGTTCTACCACCGGCGCACGCTGGCGCGGATCCAGTCGCTCCGCCGCTACCTGCTCGACCGCGGCGAGCAGCAGGACGCGCTCGACCGCTGGATCCAGGTCGTGGCGCTGAACCGCCTGACCGGCCACTCGGCCGGCTTCTTCTCGGTCTACACCATGCCGCCGAACCAGGCCGCCACCCTCGACGGTCAGCGCCGCATCAACGCCAGCCGCGACCAGGTGCCGCCCGAACGCGACGTCGACGCCCTGATCCTGAAGAAGACCCGGACCTTGCAGAAGACCCTGACCGCGGAGCAGCGGGCGGCGCTGGCAGCGGTGGCGCCGAAGGCGCGGATCCACACCGGCGACGCGCGGAAGCTCGGTGCATTGCCCGCCGGCGCCGTGCTCTCCGGTGGTTTGCCCGCCGATGGCTTCCCCGCCGGCGAGGTCGCCCTGACCGTCACCAGCCCGCCCTTCCTGAACGTCTACGACTACGCCCGCATCAACTGGTTGCGCTGCTGGTTCTGCGGACTCGACGCCAAGGCGGTCGGCATCACCACCCCGCCGAACCTGCCCGAGTGGCGCCGCTTCATCACCGCCGTCATGCGCGAGTGTCTTCGCCTGAGCCGCCCCGGCGGCTACCTGGCCTTCGAGGTCGGAGAGATCCGCAAGGGCGAGCTGCGACTCGAGGAGGAGGTCCTGCCCTGCGGCGTGACGGCGGGCTGGCAGCCGGAGCTGGTGCTGATCCACGCCCAGGACTTCGTCAAGACCAGCTCGCTGTGGGGCGTCGCCAACAACCGCCACGGCACCAACAGCAACCGCGTCGTGCTGCTGCGCAAGGCGGAGTGAGCCTCACGGCTCCGCCGCCGGCGGCCGGAAGCCGATGCGCTCCCCCTCCGGCGTGCTCTCTGGCTCCATCAGGGCCCGCAAGGCGTCGAAGACCAGGCGGAACTGCCCGTCGTAGCGCTTCTCCAACTCCTCGAGCTCCTGCCGCAGCCCTTCGTGGGTGTGGAGAATCCGTCTCAGCCGAACGAAAGCCCGCATGATCTCGATGTTCACCGAGACCGCGCGCGGGCTCCGAATGACGCCGGACAACACCGCAACACCTTGCTCTGTAAATGCATAGGGACACGACCTGCGCCCTCCCCAACTTGAGATCACAGATTGTGATCTCAAGTTGGCCCCCTCGGCGGAGCTCAGTCGAAAGAGGAAGTCTCCCGGAAACCGCTCCTGATTCCTCATGACCGCTTGGATGAGGACACGGGTCTCCACGCCTTAGAGCACGGCCAGATCCTCGTCGAGCATCACCCGCGGCTTCTGACAACCAGGATCGAGCATTCGATCCGGTCCCGATCGGATTCACCGCCCTCCACACCCGGAAGACGCCCTACCGAGCACGGGGTTACACGGGAATCACGAGGAACCGGCGCGGCCCGAGGGGCCGCGCCGGTCTGGTGGAGCGCGCGGCCTCCCACGCGCCGTCGAACCCGGATGATCTAGTGGATGCCGGTCCGAATCGCGCAGGGCTTCGACACCTCGAGCAGGGTGCCGGCGGCGTCGAAGATGCCGGCCTGGAAGGCGACCGGCTGCTGTTCGAGGCTGACCGGGATGCTCACCGGGATCGAAGCCGTGCCGGAGCCGCTCAGGCTGCCCTGGAAGCCGGGCTGGCTGAGCGAGATCGCGAGCAGGTCGAGGCCGACGTGGATCGTGGTGTTGTAGGGCGGGCCGAGCGGGTTGGCGCCGGGCTGCATCGAGGCCAGGACCTTGAACTGCTGGCCGCCGTGGGCGCTCGCCGTCAGGTTGAGCGTCGTCGAGTTGCCCGAGACCGGGGTGGAGTCGGCCGGCGACAACACGACCGTATTCGACGGCAGGCTGATGAAGCCGCGGCGGTCGAGCGCCCACTCGAGGAAGGGCTTCCAGGCGCCGCCGTAGAGCTGCTGCTCGGCGGTCAGCAGCCAGTTGGCGCCGCTCGACATGTTGGTGCTGGCCGACTGCAGGCTCATCGCCTCGACGATGATGTTGTCGGCGACCTCGCGGCCGACCGCCATCCGGAAGTCCCACAGACCGGCGGACCAGATCTCGCCGTCGGAGTGCACCTGGCCGACCAGGTGACCCGGGTAGTACTTGTTCTCGTCCACCCGGCGCAGGTAATGGACCGAGCCGCCGGTGTAGGAGACCGCGTCCCATTCGCCGACCAGCGCGTCGTCGTAGAAGCTGGCGGCGAAGTAGTCGCCGTAGCCCTCGCTCATGGCGCCGTTCTGGCCGTTGCCGATGCTGCCCTGCACGTCGTCGTGCAGCGCGTGGCCGTACTCGTGGATGATGATGTCGGCGTCCTCGGCGTCGTCCACGCCGCCCGAGCCGAGCGTGATCACGCGGTTGCCCGGGTCGTACCAGCTGTTGTCCCAGGTGGTGCCGTTGACGTCCATCCGCTGCTGCCGGTTGTTGGCGTTCATCTGGCCCACCGACTGCAGGTAGCGCTGGAACATGTCCACGTGGTAGTAGGACATGACCTCCTCGAACTCGTCGGGGTTGCGCTGGTAGATGAAGTTGTTGCTCGGCTCGTAGGCGCGGCCGCTGGTCGGCGAGGTCGAGGCGTAGGGGCCGTCGAGGTAGCCGGTGCCGGCCAGGTCGAGCAGGGTGACCGGGTAGTACTCCGAGGCGGGCACGGCCGAGTTGGAGTCGTTGTTGTCCTTCAGCGAGTGGTCGTCGAGGGTCTGGACCGGGTTGGGGTCGAAGACCTGGCCGGTGCCGTTGACCGCGCGGTTGCAGCACATCACGCGGAGGTCGACCCGGCCGGCCAGCGCGCCGGTGGCGGCGTCGACCAGCAGGTCCTCGTGCCAGGTGCCGTCGCCCTGGATCCGGGTGCGCAGCTCCCACACCAGGCGGTGGCCCTGCCAGGCCAGGCGGGCTCGCTCGATCGAAGCGGCGCCCTCGGCGGCGACCTCGGCCAGGGCGAGCTCGCGGGCGGAGACCTCGCCCACGCCCACCACCGGAGCGGCGGCGCCCATCGCGGCCGGCGCGCCCTCGACGATGGCGCTGCCGTCACGGAACATCACGACCTTGATCTGCTCGCCTCGCACCGGGTAGCCGGCGTAGCTGCGCTGGTAGACCACCCGGTCGGCGGTCTGCGACCAGCCCAGGTCGCGCTCCAATTCGAGCCCGCCCTGGAGCCCCTGCTCGCTCAGGAAGCGCCGGGCGAGGACCTCGGCGCGGTCCAGGCGGTCGACCGCAAGCCCTTCGACGGAAGGGACATGGAGTTGCTCCGGTTGCTGCGCAACGGGGGCCAGGAGGAACAGCAGGGGGATGGGGTTCATGGTCAGGTAGGAAGGACTCAGGTTCCGGCGGGTTCCGGTTTCTGCTTGGAGGAATCGGAGGGATGGGGAGGCTTCACGGCCGGCGCCTGATCGGTCGTGGTCACGCCCGCGACCTCCGGCTCGGCCTCCTCGAGATAGGTGTAGCCCTCGAGGCCGTCACGGTAGTAGTGCAGCAGCGAGCGGCCCTCGCGCACGGTCAGCCGCTGCCGCCGGGTGGCCTTCTCGATCTCGCGCCGCAACGCCTCCTCGAGCAGCTCGGGGTGGTAGTGCACGTAACCGAGCACCTCGCGCACGGTGTCGCCGCGCACGACCTCGTCGACCTCCCACTCGCCGTCCTCGTCGAGGCGGATGTGCACCGCGTGGGTATCGCCGAGCAGGTTGTGCAGGTCGCCGAGGATCTCCTGGTAGGCGCCGACCAGGAAGAAGCCGAGGTAGTAGGGCTCGTCCGGCTGCAGCTCGTGCAGCTCGAGCACCTTCTTGACCTCGTTCTGGCGCTTGTCGGGGAACTGCCCGATCTGGCCGTCGGAGTCACAGGTGATGTCGGCCAGCACGCCGCGCCGGCTCGGCTCCTCGTCCAGCCGGTGGATCGGGCACACCGGGAAGACCTGGTGGATCGCCCACGAGTCCGGCAGCGACTGGAACAGGCTGAAGTTGCAGAAGTAGATGTCGCTCAGCGAGCTGCCGAGCGGCTGCAGCTCCTCGGGCACCTCCTCCTCGGTCTGCGCCAGCTGCCACAGGCGGCTGCAGATGCGCCAGTAGACCTCGTCGCAGGCGGCGCGGCCGGTCAGCGACAGGTAGCCGAGGTCGAACAGCGAGTGGGCCTGGTCGCGCGCGGCGGTGGCCTTGTGGAAGGCCCAGCGCAGCTTCTCCGGGCTCAGCTCGCGCCGCACCTCGAGCAGCTCCTTGAGCGGCGGCGGGGCGTCGTCGTCGCTGGCGTCCTGCTCGAGCTCGCGCAGCGGCATGCCGGCGTCGAAGCTGCTGCGGCCGAGCACGTTGCAGACCAGGACGCTGGAGTAGCTGACCATGGCCCGGCCCGACTCCGACAGGATGTCCGGGTGCGGCACCTCGGCCTGGTCGCAGGCCGACTGGACCTTGCTCACCACGGCGGCGGCGTACTCCTCGAGCCGGTAGTTGGTCGAGGACTCCCAGTTGGTCTGGCTGCCGTCGTAGTCGACGCCGAGCCCGCCGCCGACGTCGATCGCGCGCAGGCCGGCGCCGAGCTTGCGCAGCTCGCAGTAGACCCGCGCGATCTCGTTGGCCGCGGCCTCGAGGTGGTGGATGTCGTGGACCTGGCTGCCGATGTGGCAATGCAGCATCGACAGGCAGTCGGCCATGCCCTCCTGCTCGAGCAGCTCCAGCGCCTGCAGGACCTCGGACACGAACAGGCCGAACTTGCTGCGCACGCCGCCCGAGGCCTCCCACAGCCCGGCGCCGCGCGCCGCCAGCTTGACCCGGATGCCGATCTGCGGCCGCACCGCGTACTTGCGGGCGTACTTGATCAGCATGTCGAGCTCGCTCGGCTTCTCGACCACGGTGGTGATGTTGCGGCCGAGCTTGGCGGCCAGGATCACGGTCTCGATGAATTCCTCGTCCTTGAAGCCGTTGCAGACGATCGGCATCTCCGGCTTGCCCGAGGTCAGCCCGAGCACCGCCAGCAGCTCCGGCTTGGAGCCGGCCTCGAGCCCGTATCCGAGCTCATCCCCTACCGCGGCGATCTCCTCGCACACGTGGCGCTGCTGGTTGACCTTGATCGGGTAGATGCAGCGGTAGCTCCCTTGGTAGCCGGCGCCGCTGATGGCGTCGTCGAAGGCGCGCCGGATCTCGCGCAGCCGGTGCTCGAGCAGGTCGCCGAAGCGCAGCAGGAGCGGGGTGTTCAAGCCGCGCTCGCGCATGCCCTCGACCACCTCGAGCAGGTCGATGGCGCGCGCCGGATCCTGGGTCGGGTTGACCGTCAGGCCGCCGCGCGGGTTGACGCCGAAGTAGCCCTGGCCCCAGGCGTCGACCCCGTAGAGGCTGGCGGAGTCGGCGGGGGTCCAGGCCGGAGCGTCGGCGGCGGCGGGCGGCGGGTCGTGCGGGGACGGGTTCATCGGCAGGCGGGGGGCTCCCTACGGCCCCGCATTGTCCCCCGGATTCCCCGGGCGCGCCAGCCGCGGCCGCCGCTCAGCCGCCCAAGCCGAATTCGGTGTACTTGGCGGCGCTGCCCCGCGAGGCCTCGACCGGGTAGCGGGTGGCGTTCTTCGCCATCTTGGTGTCCACCGCGGCGCCGAGCTCGATGCCGGCGGCGTCGGCCAGCAGCAGCAGGTAGAGCAGCACGTCGGCCATCTCGTCCCCGACCTGCTCGCGGCCTTCCGCGTCGCCCAGGCGTTCCTGGGCCTCCTCCTCGCTCTTCCACAGGAACAGCTCGCCGAGCTCGCCGGCCTCGATGCCGACCGCCAGCGCCAGGTCCTTCGGCTTGTGGAATTGGGCCCAGTCCCGTTCATCGCGGAAGCGGAGGATCCGTTGCTGCAGGACGCGGAGGGAGTCGGTCATGGTCGAGGAGGCGGGTCGGGGAGGAAAACGGGGGGAGGCGATAGAAAGCGGCCGCGAGTGGCCGGTCCCAGCCTAACCGGTCGCGTCAGGAGCGGAAGCGCAGCCGGACCACCAGCTCGATCGCGTCCGGGCCCGGCTGCCCGCCGCGGGCGTCCATCTGGTCCCGCGGTCCGCTGGCCTTGAGGTGCAGCAGCCAGCGGCCGTCGGGATCCTGCTCCACCAGTGAGATCAGCTCGAGCTCGAGCGGCGCGCGCTCCTCGCCGCGCCAGGCCCAGGCCTGCTCCAGCTCCGCCACCGGCGCGCGGCGCGGCTCCCGCTCGAGCGGCACCCGCAGGTGGACCCGGCCGCGCGGCCGGCGGTCGCCCTCGCGCCACGGGTCCCAGACGAAGGGGTCCTCGCGCAGTTCGCTCCACCGCGCGCGCACCCGCAACCCGCCCCGGATCGCTTCGGTCTC
>CAZXTO010000002.1:0-36164 GCA_964643675.1 uncultured Planctomycetales bacterium | reverse complement strand
CCACCGCCGCCGACGCGATCACCGTCACCGCCGAGGTGGTCGGCGGCCTCGGCGCCACCGGCAGCCTCAATCTGCACTTCCGCAGCGGCTACGGCAGCACCTTCGTGACCGGCATGAACGACCAGGGCCTCGGCGCCGACCTCTTCGCCGGCGACGGCGTGCACACCGGCCAGATCGCGGCCGGCACCGCCGCCCCCGGCGGGATGCTGCGCTGGTACGTGACCGCCGACGAGCCCGGGTCGGCCCAGGGGCGCGCGCCGCAGTTCCTCGACCCGACCGACTCGCCCGAGTACTTCGGCGCGATGGTCGCCGACCCGGGCGCGCACAACCAGCTGCCGGTGTTCCACTGGTTCGTCCAGAACCCCAACGCCGCCAACACCAGCAGCGGAACCCGCTGCGCGCTGTGGCACCTCGACCAGTTCTACGACAACGTGCACGTGCGCCTGCGCGGCGGCAGCTCGCTGGGCTGGCCCAAGAAGAGCTACAAGTTCGACTTCAACAGCGGCGACCACTTCCTGTTCGACCCGGCCCTGGGGCGCGTCGAGGAGATCAACCTCAACTCCACCTACGGCGACAAGGCCTTCGTGCGCCAGCCGCTGTGCTTCGAGACCTACGCCGAGGCCGGCTGCCCCGGCAGCATCAGCTTCCCGGCCCGGATCCAGCAGAACGGCGCCTTCTTCAGCGTCGCCGCCTTCGTCGAGCAGGTCGACGAGGAGCTGCTCGAGCGCCACGGCTACGACTCCGAGGGCGCGCTGTACAAGATGTTCAACCCGCTGACCAGCTCGACCTGGGAGGTGGAGAAGAAGACCCGCCTCTGGGAGGGCAACCAAGACCTCGGCGACCTGGTCGCCGGCGTCCAGCTCAGCGGCACCGCGCTGGAGCACTACCTGTTCGACAACGTCGACCTCCCGCAGGTGATCAGCTACCTGGCGGCCACCTCGCTGATCCACGACAACGACCACGTTCACAAGAACTACTACCTCTACCGCGACAGCGACGGCGACCAGCTGTGGCGCATGCTGCCCTGGGACAAGGACCTGACCGTCGGCCGCAACTACACCCTCAGCGGCGGCGTGCTCAACGACACCATCTGGGCCAACGACGACCCCTACAGCCACCCGCTGTTCGGCGACCGCAACCACAAGAAGGTCGACGGCTACTGGAACCGCCTGATCGACGCCTGCTACCGCGTCCCCGAGATCCAGCAGATGTACCTGCGCCGGCTGCGCACGGTGATGGACCAGCAGCTGCAGGAGCCGGGCACGCCCGCCGCCGAGCTGCGCTACGAGCAGCGGCTGGACCAGTTCGAGCTCGAGATGGCCGCGGACGTGGCGCTGGACCAGGCCAAGTGGGGCGTGCCCAACTACGGCAACCGTAGCTACGACTTCGCCACCGCGGTGGGACGGATCCGGAGCCTCTACCTGCCGGTGCGGCGCACCCACCTCTACCAGACCCACGCCGGCCTGGTGCCCGGCGCGCAGTCAGCCGCCCTGCTGGTCTCCTTCGGCGACATCGACGACAACCCGATCTCCGGCAACGAGGAGGAGGAGTTCATCGAGCTGGTCAATTCAGGCGCCGAGGCGGTCGACCTGTCCGGCTGGTCCTTGAGCGGCGGGGTGGACTACGTGTTCCCGGCCGGAACCGTGGTCGTGCCCGGCGGCTCGGTCTACGCGGTCGAGAACCCGACCGAGTTCCGCCTGCGCGGCACCGGCCCCTCCGGCGGCCAGGGCCTGCTGGTGGTCGGCCCCTACAGCGGCAACCTGAACCCCGGCGAGTCGCTGGCGCTGTGGGACGACCAGGGCCTGCTGGCTGCCTCGACCTCCGGCCCGGCGCTGGTGGCGCGCGGCTTCGAGGCCGGGGCGACCGCCACCTTCGTGGTCGCCGGCGGCACCCCCGGCGGAGTGCAGCACCTCGGCTACTCGACCACCGGCGGCGGCCCTACCAACACGATCTATGGCCCCGCCGCCCTCAGCGATCCGATCCAGCTGGTCGGCAGCCAGGGCGCCGATTGGGCCGGCAGCAGCAGCTTCCAGGCCGCGATCCCCGCCGGCGCCGCCGGCCTGCCGGTGTGGCTCCAGGCCTATGACGTCGGCAGCGCCAGCTTCACCAACGGCCTGGCGCTGACGGTGGGTTGAGCCCGAAGCCTCAACCGCGCTCGACCAAGGCCACCTGCACCGGCTCGCCCGGCACCAGGCTCAAGCCCGGCTGCGGCTTCAGCCGCACCGCGCGGCCGTACTCGGGCACCGCCGGGTCGCGCCACAGCGCGGCCGGGATCTCGGCGACCGCGGGAGCCAGCACGGCCACCACGCCCTCGGCGGTCTGCCGCTCGCCCGGACGGTGGACCTGCACCCGGTCGCCGACCGCGACCTGGTGGCTGGCCGCCGGCGGCAGGTAGAAGGTCACCGCCTCCCCCACCGAAGGGGTGACGGAGAGCAGGCCCTGCCCGAGCACCACGGTGCGCCCGGCGCTGGCCAGCAGCGCGCCTACGCGGCCGGTGGACGGCGAGCGCACCACCAACGCAGCCCGCGCCAGCTCGATCTCGGCGATGCGCAGCTCCTCGACCTCGACCGCGCGCTGCAGCGCGGCCAAGCGCGGCTCCACCACCAGCTCCTCGGGCGCCGCGGCCAGGAAGGCGCGAGCCCGAGTCTGGGCGGCGTCGTGCTCCAGCTCCAAGCGCGCGACCAGCTCAACGGTGGCCTCGATCCGAGCCGCCACCACCTCGCTGGCGAGCAGCAGGTCCTCGGCCTCGGCCTCGGACAGCACCGCCGACTCGACCAGGGACTGGGCCCGCTGGTAGGCCACCCGGCGCCGCTCCAGCTCGACCCGGTCGGCCTCGAGCTCGACCCGCGCCTGCAGCAGCTCGACCCGCAGGTCGGCGGCGTCGACCTGGAAGCGGCGGGCGTCCTTCTCCCAGTCGTTGCTGATCACCTCGGCCTGGGAGGCCAGCTCGGCCGCCACCGCGGCGCGCTCGGCCGCCAGGCGCTCGACCTCGGCGGCGGAGGTGCGGATCCGGGCGCTGAGCGGCTCGGGATCGAAGACCGCCAGCACCTGGCCGGAGGCGACCGGGTCGTAGAGCTCGACCGCCAGCTCGGCGATGGTGCCGTCGGCCGGGGCCGTCACCACCAGCTCGCTGACCTCGGCCAGGCCCAGGAACTCCACCTGGCTGCCGCGCAGCTGGACCAGCTGGACCACGCCGAAGACCGCCGCGAGCCACACCGCCAGCGGCAGCGCCCGGCGGCGGAAGTCGTCGAATCGACGGCCGAGGGGGATGGGGACCTTGCGCACGGATCAGATCTCGGCGTACTCGTCGCGCAGCACCAGGCCGACCTCGCCGATGCCGGCCAGGCCTTCGATCGCGGCCACGAAGTCGCCGCTGCGGCCGGGGTCGCGCAGCCGCACCTGGTAGACGTACTCGGCCCCGCCGCCGGCCTCGCGCACCGAGACCCGGCGGGCACTGCGGCAGTGGGCGCGCAGCACGCCGGAGAGGGCGCCGTCGGCGGCGTCGCGGCCCTCGCCGCTGAGGCGGCAGTTGAGGTGGCCGTCGAAGGGCGACAGCGAGCCGAAGCGGGTGAAGTGGAGGTAGAAGGAGACGAAGGCCAGCGCCAGCGCGCCGATGATCGCCGCCAGGTGCCGCTGGGAGCCGATCGCCATGCCGATCACCAGCGCGAAGAACACGAACACCGTGTCCCGCGTGTCCTTGAGGACGTTGCGGAAGCGGATGATCGCGAGCGCGCCGATCAGGCCGAAGGCGGTGACGATCGAGTTGCCGATCACGAACATCACCAGCGCCACGACCATGGTCAGCAGCACCAGCGACTGGGTGAAGGTCCGCGAGTAGGACAGGCCGCTGTGGATGCGCAGGTAGACCCAGGCCAGGAACTGCCCGATCACGAAGGCCAGCAGCAAGGACAGCGCCATCGCCTCCGGCGTGTAGGCCGGGGTGGTCGAGCCGCCTTGGGCGAACAGCCGCAGCAGGCCGTCGAGGCTATCCATGGAAGGCGTTGGAGTGCGGGTAACGCTGCAGCGCCTCTTCGAGGCACATCACGTACTTGGCGACCGAGCGGCGAGCCAGCTGGAAGGTCTCGATCAGCATCTCGATCCACTGCGGGCAGGCGTCGGTGTACTTGAGCTCCAGGATCGTGCCCTCGCAGGGCGTCGGCCGCCAGTCGAGCTGGTCGAAGGCGAAGGGCGCGCCGGCGCCGACCACCGCGTGGTGGAGGTTCCGGTCGAAGGTGATCCGGGCCGGCTCGGGGCCGCCGGCTTCGTAGGCCTCCCGCAGGTAGGAGACGTAGACCGCCGGCTTCGCCGCCAGGCGGGCCGCGAGGCCGCGGAATTCGGCGAAGTCGCGCAGGCTGGTGTCGGTGCCTTCGGGCATGGCCTGACCGCTCAGCAGCGCCTGCGCCGCCGGCCGCGAGACCAGCGCGCGCCGCTTCATGATCACCCGGTCGGCGCGCTTCTTCACCTCGATGAAGAGCGGCGACTCCGGCTTGGCGTCATAGCCGCGGATGCGCAGCTTGAAGCGGTTCTTCAGGCCCCGGCGAGTGGTCTCGTAGAGCTCGTGGGAGGGCCCGTCGAGGTACAGGCTGTGGACCGCGTAGCGGTGGTCCGGCTGCTGCGCCGAGAAGTAGTCCAGCTCCACGTAGGGCTGGGCGAACTTACGGATCTCCCGCGCCAAGTCCTCTGAAATGAGGTACTTGCATTCATACCGGGACCGCAGGGTCCGGTCGAGGGCCCAAGGAGCTGCCATGGCTGGAGCCTGCCCGTCAGGGCATCCTCTTGATTATGCCATGGAATTCCCACGCCGGCTCCACGCTTCGGGGCCCGGAGAGGGGCGTCCGCCGCCTATCGACCCAACTTCGCGTCCATTTCCGCCAGCCGCAGGCGGATCGAAAGGACATAGGGTTGTTTCCCCTCCTCCCAGTGCCCGTAGGTCGTGGTGACGATGGTGTCGTCGGGCAGCAGGACCACGCCCGGGTAGGCGCAGTCCCAGCGGTGCTGGTTGTCCTTCAGGCGCACGCGGTACTGCCCCTCGCGGCCGGCGACGATGTCCTCCCAGGTCCCGACCCAGGCGCACCAGTCGCCCTGGGTGTCGCTCGCGCGGGCGGTGTCGCGGAAGCTGATGAAGAGGCGGCCGTCGGCGGTCCGGACCGCGGTGTGGCGGTCGCCGGTGAGGGCGGCCGGCAGCTCGCGCGGATCGCTCCAGCTGCGCCCGCGGTCGCCGCTGAAGACCACGTGGCTGTTGAGCCGGCGGCTGTTCTCGCGCAGCAGCAGCGCCATGGTCTCGCCGTCGGGCGACCACACCACGCCCGGCTCGCACAGGTGGGCGACCTCGTGGCTGGCGATCACCTCGGGCGCGCTCCAGCTCAACCCGCCGTCGGTGGAGCGGATCTGGTAGAGGTGGAAGCGGTGGCCGTCTTCGGGCGGCGCGTGCCGCTCGCCGATGAAGCGGCCGTCGTCGTGGAACCACGCCAGGTACTCGCCGGGGCCGACCTCGGTCAGGGCGGCGTTGGCGACGATGCCGCCGTAGTCGCCGATCGGCTCGAGCTCGCTCCAGCTGGCGCCGTCGTCCTCGCTGACCGCCATCCGGATCGGGTACAGGCCGCTGAACAGGATCAGGCGCTTCTTGCCGGCGGCGTCGACCACGCGGTAGATCGTCGGCACCTCCTTGGAGGTGGCCCAGGACTCCGGCACCGGCAAGCGCTCGGACCAGGTCCGGCCGCCGTCGGCGCTGCGCTTCATCACGATCGCGCCCTTGCCGTGGCCCTTGGGGTAGACCGCGATCATGGTGCGACCGTCCTCGAGCAGGACGGTGGTCGGGTGACCGAGGTACTGCCCCTCTTCGCGGTCGACCACGGTCTGGCGCTCGCCCTCGGCGTCGAGATCGATCACCGGGATCGAGTAGCCGGCGGGCAGCGCGGCCTCGAAGTCCTGCAGAGCCAGGCGCTGGAAGGCGAGCTGGGCCCGGCTCGACTCGTAGAGGATGCCGACAGTCTGGTCGTCGATCATCGTCAGGCAGGAATAGCCGGCGGAGGCACCCTCGTCGAGCAGGATGCGCTGGGCGACCGGCCAGCTGGCGCCGGAGTCGCTCGAGAGCTGCACGCTCATGCGGCGCCGCGGGGCCCGGTCCACGCTGGGGTTGCTGAACAGCAAGCGGCCGTCGGATTCGCCGCTGAGTTCGCGGCCGACGTGGATCAGGCTCGCCATGCAGACCGGTTCCGGCAGCAGGCTGCGGGTGCTGGGGTGGTCGCTCCAGGTGGCGCCGAGATCCGGCGAGACCATCACCGCGCGCGAGCCGCCGCGGTTGTCGCGCATGTTGAGCATCAGCTCGCCGTCGGCCAGCTCGACCACCGCTGACTCGGTGGTGTTCTCCCGCGCCAGGCTGCCGATCTGCCAGCTCTCGCCGTGGTCGCGGCTGAAGATCACGGTCGCGCTCGGCACTTTGCCTTCCTCGGGCGAGCGGCGGACGTCGCCCGGGAAGACCAGGGTGCCGTCGCGCATGGTGATGCCGCGGCCCGGCCCCTGGAGGACGAAGCTCCACGCCGGATCCTTCACCTGCCGGGTGATGTTGATGGGATCGGACCAGCTCAGGCCGTCGTCATCGCTGCGGGTGAGCAGCAGCTGGCCGGTCTCCACCGGCTCCAGCCCGGGGCCGGAGCCGTTCCAGCTGCGGTCGCCGTGGCTCCAGGTCGCCATGACCCAGATGGTGCCGGTCTGGCGGTCGACCAGCACCGCCGGGTCGCCGACGCCGTCGTGGCGGAAGGCGGGGTCGTCGCCGCAGTCCAGGATGATGCGCATCGGCTCCCAGCTGCGGCCGCCGTCGGTGCTGCGCGACATGCCGACGTCGATGTCGCCGGGCAGGTCGCCCCAGCCCTTCCAGCGCGCGTCGTAGACCGCGATCAGGGTGCCGACCTTGGTCGTGACCAGCCCCGGGATGCGGTAGGCGGCGCTGCCGTCGTCGCCGGCGTTGCGCAGGGCCACGCCGAGGCGCTGCGACTCGGGCGGCCGCGGCTCGGCCGGCAGGATCCAGCTGCCATCGGCGAGGCGCAGGCGCAGGACCGCGGCGTCGACGCGGCCGTCCAGGTCGGCGTCGGGGCGCGGGCGCACGGACAGCCAGAAGCAGTTCTGGCCGGGTTGCAGGGGGAAGCGGCCGCGGAAACGCAGCTCCTCGGCCGCGCCCGCCGTCGGCTTCCGGGCGGCGCCGAATCGTCGCTCGGCGTCGAATTCCGCGCCGGGGCTGCGGTAGCCGAGCTCCCGCGACTCGCCGCCGGCGTAGAGCTCGACCGCCTCGAGGTCCTGCGGCCGGGTGGTGCCGCGCAGATCGACCACGACCTCGCTCAGCTCCAGCGGGCGCAGGTTGCCGCGGGTCTCGAGCTCGAGCCGCAGCACCGGGTTGACGCGGTTGCCGACCAACACCGGCAGCACCGGCTGGAGCACGTCGGCCCGCACCAGCTCCATCGGCCCGGGCGGCTCGAGCCGCAGCTCGTCGATCAGCACGCCCTTGCCGGGCGGGGAGCTGCAGCGGAAGCGCAGCCGGTCGATGCGGCCGTCGATCCGGATCCGCGGGCGCACCAGGAAGCCGCCGACCCGGATCTCGGCGTCGCCGTCGTAGACCTGCTCCCACTTGCGGCCGCGCCGGACCTCGACGCGGAACCGGAACGGCCCTTGGCGGGTCCAGCGCTCGGCTCGGAAGCTGAGCTCGTGCACCGGACTCGCGCCGCCGGCCAGGCGCAGCTCCACCACGCTCTCCTCGCCGCCGAAGAGGTGCAGGCACTGGCTCCCGTCGGCGGCGTGGGCCGGGTCGATCTCGGCCGCGCCCGGGTCGGCGCGCCACTCCCCGAGCGCGCCCTCGAGGCTGGTGAAGGCGCCCGCGGGCAGCTCCTCGAAGCTGGTCTGGGTGGCCTGGCCCGGAGCGAGGGCGGCCAGCGTCCCGGCGGCCACCAGGAGCGCGATCAGGCGGGGCAGGAGGAGCTTCATGGGCGCTTGTTATAACAAGCCATCGCAGCCGGGGCCGGGCGGCGGATCTACCCTATCCCCATGCGTTCCGCCGCACTCCTGCTGCTCCTGGGCCTCGCCACCCTGCCGGCCTGCGCCATGAGCCGCTCCACCACCAATCAGGCCCTCGATCCGGAGCGGATCGCCAGCCTCCAGCCTGGCACCACCACCGCGCTCGAAGTGGCCGAGCGTCTCGGCGCCCCGGCCCAGGTGGTCGAGCTCGGCCAGCGCTCGGCCTGGCTCTACGAACACGTCCAGGACAAGCAGGAGGGTCTGTTCTTGCTGGTGCTCGGCCTGCACGGGCGCGACATCCAGGCCGACCGCTGCTGGGTCTTCTTCGACGAGAACGACGTGCTCACCCACTACGGCAGCACCCTGCAGGCGGCCGACGCCGAGTACGACATCCCGCTGTTCTAGCTCGTGCTTCGCCTCCCTCTCCTCGGCGCGGCCGGGCTGCTGCTGCTCCCGGCCTGCGTCAGCTTCAACCTGAACCAGCACCGGCTGTTCCAGGAGCCGCCGCCGGCGCAGGTCGCCGCTCTGGCCCCCGGCGACGCCCTGGCCGAAGCCCTCGACCGCCTGGGCGCCCCCGCCGAGGTCGCCGAGGACGGCGACGGCGCCATCCTGACCTGGACGTGGGACGAGGGCGACGGCCAGGGCTTCAACGTCAGCGTGCCGGTCGCCCGCGGGCAGTCTCTGAGCTTCAATTGGCGCGACAGCGAGACCCTCGCCCATCGGCTGCGGCTGCGCTTCGACGCCGAGTGGCGGCTGGTGCAGGTGATCGAAGAAGGGAAGGGGGAGGGCCGCGACGGAGAGCGCGAATGAAGCTGCCGCCGATCCTGATCGTGAACTGCGGCACGACGAAGGACCCGATCCGGGAGCGCTACGGCGACTTCGCCGACTGGATCCGGGCCGCGGGCGGCTGGTGGGAGTGGGATTCTCCCGAGTGCTCACCCTATCTGGACCAGGCCCTGCCGTACCCGAGCGGCTACGCCGGCGCCGTGCTCACCGGCTCCCCCGAGATGGTGACCGCGCGCAGCCCATGGATGCGCGCGCTGGAGGAGTGGGTGCTGGACGCGGTCGAGCGCGGCCTGCCGCTGTTCGGGATCTGCTTCGGCCACCAGCTGATCGCCTCCGCCCTCGGCGGGGTGGTGGGTGATCATCCCGATGGCATGGAGCTCGGCACGGTCGAGGTCGAGCTGCTGCCGGCCGCGGCTGAGGATCCGCTGTTCTCGAGCCTGCCCGCCAGCTTCGCCGCCCAGGCCACCCACGCCCAGTCGGTGCTGGAGCCGCCGCCCGGCGCCGTGGTCCTGGCCAAGAACGCCTACGAGCCCCACCACGCTCTCCGCTTCACCGACCGCTGCTGGGGCGTGCAATTCCACCCCGAGATCGATGGCCCGGTCATGAACGGCTACAAGGAGTGCTACCGCGAGGAGGCCGTCGCCGGCCGCAAGCGCATCGGCCTGCTCGGTGAACCGACCCGCGAGTCCCTCAAGGCCGCCAGCCTGCTGAGGAAGTTCCGCGCCATTTCGGGGTCAGACATCGATTAATTCGGGGTCAGACGTCGATTTCCCCCGCGGCGCCGCAGGCGCGCGGCCGGCTCCTAGCCGGCCACCTGCAGCTCGAAGCGCTCCAAACCCGGCTCGCCGCCATAGCCTGACATGTGCAGGCCCCAGCGCGGCGCGCCGGGCAGCGGAGCCTGGCCGCCGCTCAGCTCCGGCCGGAACAAGCCCGGCGCGCGCAGGGCCGGGCCCTCGATGGCGCGGTACAGGTGCTGGTCAAAGTCCATTCCATCGAAGCTGAAGCGCAGGCTGCGGCCGCGCGGGCCGTGCGGCGAGACCAGGCTCCACCAGGCGCCGCCTTGCGGGAACACCAGGACCTCGTGCCCGGAGTCCTGGATCGGACCCGGCCCCACGCGGCGGAAAGGCCCCTCGGGCGACGCGGCGGTCGCCAGGCCCATGCGGGTGTGGCGCGGCCCCGAGCGCCCATCGGCGACGCTGCGCCCCTTGTAGTAGAGGCGGAGCTCACCCTCGTCCCCAACCGCCAGGCAGGCGTCGTCGACGCGGTAGCTGTCGAAGGCCCCCGGCTGCTCCCATCGGCTCGCCAGGATCGGCCGCCGCGGACGAACCCAAGGGCCGTCGGGCGAGTCGGCGCGGGCGACCGCGATCACCGTGCGACCGCTCGCTGCGACCTCGGCGTTGGTGAAGCCCTCGGCGACCGCGGTGTAGTAGAGGAACCAGCTCCCCTCATGCTGCAGGACGTTCGGGGTGAAGACCCCGTGGGCATCGAAGCCGCCCGCCGGACCGTGGCCGAGGGCGCGCCCGCGCTCGGTCCAGCTCCGCCCTTCGTCGCGCGACTCGGCGTACCAGATCTCGCCGCCATAACCCTCGGGGTAGGTCGGCATGCCCCGGCGCAGCTTGGTGTACCAGACCAGGTGGCGGTCACCGACCGCCACGACGTCGCTGGGGTCGCGCCGGATCAGCCCGGCCTCCGGGCCGATGCCTGCGACCGGCGTGAAGGTGAAGCGCAGCGGCGGCGGACCGGCCGGAGCCTCGGGTCCACCAGGCGGGGCGGCGCCCGTCGACGCGGGAGCGGCGGTCGGGGTGGGCGCGGCCGGGATCACCACCCGCCCATCGAGGGAGAAGCGGCCCGGGTCCACCCGCAGGTGGTGCAGCATGGTGGGCACCGCGTCCACCGCCCGCGGAGCGCCCAGCTCGGCGCCGGCGGGGACCGTGGGGCCGGACAGGATCCACCAGGTGCTGCGGACCGCCTCGTCCTGCTCTTCCTCGCCGGTGATCGAGTGGCCGGTGTTCTGGCCGCCGCGGCCGTAGCCGCCGTGGTCGGTGGTGACGAGCACCAGCCACTGCTCGCGGCCGCGCTCCACGTCCTCCCGCGAACGCAGCGCGGCCAGGATCTCGCCCACCAAGGCGTCGACGCGCTCGATCGCGGCCAGGTACTCGGGCTGCTCGGGGTGGTAGCCGTGGGCGTGGCCGGCGCCGTCCACCTGGTCGAGGTGCACGACCACCACGTCCGGTTCGGCCGGCGGCAGCTTGCCCTCGCCGCGCAGGAAACGGGCGACCTCGGCAGCGATCACCGGGTCGCCATCCACGGCTTCCTGCGGCACCTCGAAGCCGTCGGCGGCCGAGAACTCGAGCTCGGCGACGTCGTCCGGGGTGAGCGCGGCGTTGATCGGCGTCCACTTGGCGAAGCTCGCCGTGTGCAGCTCGGGGCGCGCCTGCTTCACCAACCGGAACAGGTGTGGGAAGACCCCCAGGTCTTCGGGGTCGTCGCCGTTGGCGGAGACGCCGTGCCGCGACGGCTCCAGCCCAGTCAGCAGGCTGGCCCAATTCGGCCCGCTGTGCCCGCTCATCCCCACGCCGCGCGCCCGATCCGTGAAGCCGCCGGCGGCGATCAGGGAGTCCAGGTGCGGCGTGTCCGCGGCCCGCAGCGCGTCCGCCCGCACCCCGTCCAGGCCGAGGAACAGCACCTTCTGCTCCAAGCCATCGACGTCTTCGCGCCAGGTCCGGTGCAAGGCGGTGAAGGCCTCGACCAGGTCCTCCTGATCGGCGGCGAGGTTCCGCCGCTCGCCCGGGTCAGCGCCGAGATCCACGAAGAAGCGCGCGTCCGCTCCCTTCAGCTTGCTGCGGTCGGTGTCGCGCGGGTTGCGGATCAGCTTCTCGGCGCCGATGCGCACCGCCCACTGGTCGCCGACCTGCCAGTGGAGCAGCCGCGGGGTCGGCGGGACGCCTCGGCCGTGGATCACCGGCACCAGGCTGCGGCCGTCGAGCTCGGGCGGCGGCGCCACCCCGGCCAGCTCGCACAGGGTCGGCAGCCAGTCCATCGCGTGGCCGAGCTCCTCGGTGACCGCACCCTCCGCCAGGCGCCCCGGCCAGGACAGGATCGCCGGCACCCGGATGCCGCCCTCGAACAGGCTGAACTTCGCCCCGCGGTAGGGACCCGCGCTGCCGCCGCCGCCGAAGCTGCGCTCCTCGGTGGAGTGCCCGTGGTCGGACTGGAACACGACGATCGTGTCCTCGCGCATACCGAGCGCGTCGAGCTCGCCGAGCACGGCGCCGATCTGCGCGTCCATGGTGGCGAGCAGCGCCAGGTAGTCGGCGCGCGGGCCTTCCGTGCCGGCGAACAGGGCCCGATGCTCTGCCTTGCCTTGCAGCGGGTAGTGCGGCGAGTTGAAGGGCAGGTAGAGCAGGAAGGGCCGGCCGTCATCCGCGGCGGCGCGCTCGCGCAGGAAGGCGCGCGCCTCGCGCACGATCAGGTCGCCGAAGTGGGCGCCCTCCTCCCAGACCTCCACCTCGTCGCGCCACAGGTCGTGGCGGTTCGGGCCGCTCCAGTAGAAGAAGTGCGACCAGTTGTCGATGCAGCCCTTGTGGTGGCCGAAGAAGCGCTCGAAGCCCTGGTCGTTGGGCCGCTCGCCCGGCCGGCTGCCGAGGTGCCACTTGCCGAACAGCGCGGTGGCGTAGCCGGCGTCGCGGAAGACCTCGGCGAGGGTGGTCTCGTCCCCGCGCAGCCCCGGCCCGCCCGGCCAGACGTTGCCCGGCACCCCGACCCGGTGCGGGTAGCGGCCGGTCAGGAGCCCCGCGCGCGACGGCGAGCAGATCGGCGAGGCGGCGTAGAACTGGGTGAAGCGAAGCCCGCGCGAGGCGAGCGCGTCGAGATGCGGCGTGATCGCGTCCTCGGTGCCGCAGACCCCCAGGTCGACCGTGCCCTGGTCGTCGCTGAGGATCAGGACGATGTTGGGGCGCGGGGCGGCGTCCTGCGCCGGCGCGGCGGCCGCGAGCAGGGAGCAGAAGAGGAGCAGCGGGAGGCGCCAGCAGGCCATCCCCTCCGATCCTAGTCGCCGCCTTGGCCCAGCACCGCCCGCCACGCCCGGTCGTGCTGCTCCAGGCGATCGCACATCTCGAGGACGTTCGAAGGCGGCACGGGACCGACGCCGGCCTGCAACTGCCGAGACCAGAAGGGTTCCTCCCACGGCGGGTGCACGGCGACGTGCTCCTCCACCGCGCGCCGAACTCCCGCGGCCGTTCGCGCCTCCCGGAGCAATCGCGCGGCCAGGTCGGCGTTCCGAATCAAGGCCCGGTAGGTCTCGCGCTCGAGCAGCGCTTCCTGCCACCCGGTCCTCCCCTTCACCATCTCCTCGCCGACCACGGTCTCGCCCGCCATGGCTCCGGCGAGGTCGGCCGGCGTCGCCCATCCTTGGAAGGTCGCGGAGTCCGCGGGCACCAGGCGGCCCTCCTGGATCGCCCCCAAGACCGCCTCCTCCAGGATCCGGGACCACATCAAGGGCAGCAGGCCGCCGGACTCCCGACTGACCGCGGCCATCTCCATCACGAGGATCGCATCGGACTCCTCCGGTCGGCCGGACCGGAAGTGCTCCTTCACGAAGTCCACCATCTCCAGCCACTCCGGCTCCCCGAAGGGACCGACCCAGTGGCCGACGATCTTCACCCGGACCTGCGGGTACCTGGCCGGCCAGGACCGCAGGTCCGCGAGCGACCTGGCCGGGTGGAGGAGCTGGGCGTCGACGCTGCCGAGCTCACGATGGTCGGCGCAGTAGTCACGGACCGGCCCCATGGCGCGCTCGAACTCCGCCTTGCGCGCGCGGAGGGAACAGGCATCGGTCACGAGCACCGCAGCCAGCAACACTGCGATCACGCCGACCGTGAAGACCGACCTCAAGAGCCACCCCGCTCTCCGCATCGCCGGTCAGCCTAGCAGCAACAGCCTAGCTGCCGCGCCCGTTAGGCTGGTCCCATGCCCGCGGCCTTCCTCCTGCTCTTCGCGGCCTGCTCCGTCGCCCAATCGGCCCAGGGGCCGCCGGCGACCGCCGACGCCGGTCCCGAGCGCCCGCACATCCTGTTCCTGATGGCGGACCAGATGCGCGGCGACTTCCTCGGCTGCGCGGGCAACGCGGCGGTCCACAGCCCGAACCTCGATCGCCTCGCCGCCGAAGGGGTGCGCTTCGCCCGCGCCTACAGCTCGACGCCCTCCTGCACCCCCGCCCGCGCGGCGGTGCTGACCGGCCAATCCCCCTGGGGGCACGGCATGCTCGGCTACTCGCGGGTCGCGCCGGAGTACCCGCACGAGCTGCCGCGGCTGATGGACGCCGCCGGCTACTACCCCTACGCGATCGGCAAGAACCACTTCCACCCGCAGCGCAACCTGCACGGCTACCGCGGCGCCGAGCTGGACGAATCGGGGCGGGTCCAGAGCGAAGACTTCGAGTCCGACTACCGACGCTGGTTCCGCGAGACCGCGCCCGATCTCGACCCCGACGCCACCGGGGTCGGCTGGAACGACTACCCGGCCAAGGCCTACGTGCTCGACGAGCGCCTCCACCCCACCCGCTGGACCGGCGACCGCGCGGTGGCCTTCCTCGAGGGCTACGACCGCGACCAGCCCTTCTTCCTCAAGGTCAGCTTCGCCCGCCCGCACAGCCCCTACGATCCGCCACAGCGCCTCCTCGACGCGGTGGCCCCCGAGACGTTGCCGCGCTTCGCCGCCGGGCCGTGGTCCGAAGCCGACCACGGCAGCTTCCACCAACCCGACCAATGGAACGCCGCCCGCAACAAGCTCGGCGCCGAGACTACCCAGGCCTCGCGCCGCGCCTACGCCGCCAGCATCGCCTTCATCGACGAGCAGGTCGGCCGCATCCTCGGAACCCTCGAGCGCCGCGGCATGCTCGAGCACACCGTGATCCTGTTCACCTCGGACCACGGCGACATGCTCGGAGATCACCACCTGTGGCGGAAGACCTACGCCTACGAGGGTTCGGCCGGCGTGCCGATGCTGCTCTCCTGGGGCGAGCAGGTCCTCGAGGCCGAGCGCGGCCAGACCCGCCCCGAGCTGGTCGAGCTGCGCGACCTGCTGCCCACCTTCCTCGACGTCGCCGGCGCGCCGGTCCCCGAGACGGTCGAGGGTCGCAGCCTGTTCGATCCGGTGCGCGGCACCGGTCCCCCTTGGCGGCAGCTGCTCGATCTGGAGCACTCCACCTGCTACTGGAAGGGCAACAACTGGACCGCGCTGACCGACGCCCGCTGGAAGTACATCTGGTTCGCGCCGGAGGGGAAGGAGCAGCTCTTCGACCTGGCCACCGACCCGCAGGAGACGAAGGACCTCGCCGCTGACCCGGAGTACGCCGAGGTCCTGTTGGAGTGGCGCGGCCGGATGGCCGAGCACCTCGCCCCCCGCGGCGAAGGCTGGGTGGAGGACGGCGCGCCAGCGGTGCGCGAAGGGCCGACCCTGCTGGGGCCGAACTACCCCGGCCGCTGAGGCGGCGCCGCATGAGCAAGGCTGCGCTGGCCGGATGGACCCTGGCCTTCCCCTGGGTGCTGGCGCTGGCGATCCTGCAGCTCCTACCGCCGCTGGCCCAGGACCCGGCCTACCACGACTTCGCCCCCACCGGCGAACTCTGGGGCCTCCCGCACGCGGGCAACGTGCTCACCAACCTGGCCTTCGTGCTGCCAGGCCTGCTCGGCCTGGCCCGGCTGGGCCGGGGCGGCGGCTGGCAGGCGCGGCCGACCGAAGCGGTGTTCTTCCTCGGCCTGATCCTGACCGGGGTCGGCTCGGGGGCCTACCACTACGCCCCCACCAACCTCAGCCTGGCCTGGGACCGGCTGCCGATGACGATCGCCTTCATGGCGCTGTTCACCGCCCTGATCGGCGACTGCCTCGCGCCGCGGCTGGCCCGCGCGCTGCTGCCGATCGCGGTCGCCGCCGGAGCGCTCAGCGTCCTGCACTGGGTGCGCAGCGAGGCGTCGGGAGCCGGCGACCTGCGCTACTACGCGCTGGTCCAGTACCTGCCGATCCTGATGACGCCCTGGATCCTGCTGCGCTGGCCACCCCGCACGCTGCGGGGCGGCGCCCTGTGGCTGATGCTGGCGCTCTACCTGGTGGCCAAGGCCTGCGAGCTGCTCGACCGGCCGCTGGCGGAGCTCCTGCCGGGATCGCTCACCGGTCACGCCTTGAAGCACCTGTTCGCGGGAGCGGCAGGATTCGCCTTCCTCGCCGCGCTTCCAGCTCACCCGGAGGAAGCGCTCCAGCGGCCAGCTCGGTGATCGCGCCGCGGGTGGAGCTACTCCACCTCGACCACCGTGGCCTGCTTCTCACCGGCCCGGTCGATCAGCGACCACCGCTGGGTGTCCGCCTCCTGGACCAGGGCGAGGCCGTCGAGGAAGTCGCTGGCGAAGCTCCACGGCCCGGAGATCACGCTGCGGCCGGCGGCGTCGAGGTAGTGCAGGGTGCCGTCCTCGGCCACGGCGGTGGCCAGGCCTTCGACGTGGCTGGTGCCGCTCTGGTACTGCGCCGGCACCACGATGGCACCGTCGAGGCCGAGGTAGCCGACCTTGCCGTCGAGCTGAAAGGGGGCCAGGCCGGAGGCGAAGTGGCCGACCGCCTGGTAGGCCGGCGTGATCGCGATCTCGCCGTCGCGGCCGAGGAAGCCCCACGCGCCGTCGCGCCGGATCATCGCCCGGCCCTGATGGAAGTCGCCGACCGCCTGATAGCGGCAAGGCAGCGCCAGGCGGCCGTCGCGGTCGACGTAGCCGAGCAGGCCGGTGTCGGCGTCGGCCACCACGCACCAGCCCTCCGAGAAGGCGGAGGTGTTGGCGAAGCGCGGCTCGATCACCATCCGGCCCTCGAGGTCGATGAAGCCGAAGCGGCCGCCGCGCCGGACCGCGGCGAGGCCCTCGGAGTAGGGCCGCCCCTCCTCGAACTCGCCCTCGAAGGCGGCGCCGAAGTCCACCGGGCTCCAATAGCTCACCGCCCCGCTGCCGTCGTCGAAGGGCACCGGCAGCAGGTCCTCGGGGCGGTCGGGCGGGGACTCCCTGGGGCCGATCAGGTGCAGCTCGACCGGGGCGGCGCCGGTCAGGACCCGGCAGTCGTAGAACTTGGGCGGGTCGACCCGCAGCCGGCCTTCGGCGGCCGGCAGGTCGCGCACCAGGATCCGGTGCAGGCTCAGGTCGCGGGCGATGCGCTCGTTGTTGACCTCGAGCAGGGCGGCCAGATCGTCGCCGGAGAAGGCGGCGCGGGCGGCGGCCGGCAGGTCCTCCTCGACCAGCAGGAAGTCCTCGAAGACTGCGCGGACCCCGACGGTGAACCAGGACAGGTCGAAGGCGTAGACGAAGTGGGGCTCGGTGTCGACGCCGGCGTCGAGCACCACCTCGGCGCCGGCGCGGGTGCGGGCGTGAATGAGGGCGGCCTGGCGGTTGCGGTAGACCCCGACCGCCTCGCCGAGCGTGATCGGCTCGGCTTCATCGCTGCCCATGACCTCGAGCTCCCCGACCACTTCGCCGCGCCGCAGGTCGGCGATCGCGAGCTCCCAGTCCTGCGCTGGCGCGAGCTGAGGGTTCCAGATCAGCTCGCCGGCCTCGTCGATCCAGCACACCTCGTCGCCGAGCTTGACCTGACCGCGGCCGTCGCGGAAGTCGGCCGCCTGGCTGAAGGCGGGCTCGATTCGCCAGCGGAAGTCCGGACCGAGGTAGCCGAAGGGACCGTCCCCCTCGCGGGCGGCGGCGAAGCCGCCGGAGAAGGCGTAGGCCTCGGTGTAGCCGGCGCCGACCACCTCGCCGCGCGCGAGGTCGAAGTAGGCCCAGAACTCGCCGGCGCGGACCGGCACCGGGCCCGGCTCGGCGGGGAGCACCGCGGCGTCGAACCAACCCTCGTGGGCCGGCTGACCGGAGTCATCGAGCAGCCGCACGCGACCGTCGGCGTGCTCGTGGAGGAAGCCCTGCGGCAGGCGACGGAGCCCACCCTCGACCTCGAACAGGACGCCCCCTTCGCGGTCGGTGGCGACGCCGGTGCTGCCGCCGCCGACCCCGACGCCGATCCGGATCTCGTCGTGGGCCGCCTTGCCGTCGTGGTAGCCCGAAGGGAGGCCGCCGGCGAAGCGCCAGCTCCGCACCAAGGCACCGGCAAGGTCGAGATAGCCGGCGCGGGTCGCGTCCCGCACCGGGGCCAGCCCCTCCGCGAAATCCCCCACCTCGAGCCAGACCGGGCCCTCGCCGATCCACGAACCATCCGCGGCGAGGAGGCCCCAGCGCTCCTTGTCCGCGGTGTCGACCGCCGCCGCCGCCCGGCCTTCGCGGAAATCGCGCACCGCCACGAAGTCCCCCTCGAAGGCCCGCGCGCCGTCCGGCCGCACGAAGTGCCAACCCTGCTCGTCGCGCACCCCCGCCAAGCCCTCTCGGAAGGCCCGCGCCATCGTGTAACGGAAGGGCGCGACGGCCTCCCCTGCCAGATCGACGTGGCCCCAACGCCCGCTGAGGTACACGGGGAGGAGGTCGGCGCCGTCGGCGACCGGGACCTGAGCCCCCAGGGCGAGGAAGAGGGCGGTTCCAAGCATGGTTCGAGCCATGCTATCAATGGGCGATTCCGGCCTCCCAGGCCTGATGGGCCTCGATCAGCCGCTCGATCACCCGGGCATACTCCGCGTGGACGAGGCCATCCAGGAGTTGGTCACCGAACAACATCGTCCAGAAGCTGGGAGATCGTCTCTTCCGCTCGAGGTCGTTCTCCCTGGCCGCGAGAGTCTCCTTGAGCTGCAGGAAGTCGTCGGCATCAACGGCCGCCAGCGTCCGCTCGGCGACGTGGAGTCGGAAGGCATCCAGGTCGTCTTCGAGGAAGGGAATCGCCTGGCCGCCCGTGGCAGCCGAGGCGGCCGCGTCCCGAACGGCTTCCCAACTGGTCACCGCCTCGACCAGGAAGGCCAAGCGGATGTCCTCCAGCTCCGGGAGGATCTCGAGATCGGCCAGCAGCTCTCGATCCAACCGCCCCTCATCGACCGCGATCAGCAGGTCGTCGGCGAGGAGGCAGCAGGAGAGGACCTCGATCAGGATGGCACTCCTGCGGAATTCACCGGCAGCGCGTTCGACCGCCTTCAGTTCCTCAGGGCCGAGCCCTGGCTCCGCGAGCAGCTCGTCCAACAGCTCATGGTGTGCGAAGAAGGTGGAGCGATCGGTTCCGAAGAAACTGTGGGCGATCGCGGATCGACTCCCTGGCCCCTGCGCCGCCCAATCGAGCAGGGCCTCCCGATCCGGGAAGGCGGTTTCGAACCCGACATCGACCGTCCCCCGATCCGGGAGGCGGTGCAACTCCCCTTCCACTCGACTCCAAAGACGCTCCGCCTCCTCGTGTTGAGCGCGTCGATCCAGGATGGAGGCAACCAAGACCCCAGCGATGAGCGCGATCATCAGCAGGACGATTCCGAGCAGCCACCCCCACGGTCGGCGGCGAGATTGTTGCGGAACGGTGTTCATCGGAAAGCGGTCGATCGGGGCCCCGGCGGCGGGGGCCACGGTTACTCTGACGTCGCTGGCTCGTCGAATCATGCGTTCTCTCCCTGCCCTGCTGCTCTCCCTGGCTTGCTTCTCCCTCGGCAGCGCCGCCGTCGGCCAGGACGCCCCGCCCGCCGAAGACGCGCTGCGGCGCCCCGCCGCCGGCTTCGCGCTCCCGGCCGTGCCCGAGGGCTGGAGCCTCCAGGAGCAGGGCGAGCCCGGCAGCGGGTACGCCCTGGTCCTGGCGCCTGCCGAGGGCGGCGGCGCGGCCCAGTTCACGCTGCGGATCGCGCCGAATACCGCTCCGGAGGACCCCTCGGATTATTGCGCGACCCTGGTCGCCAACCTGAGCGGCCAGGAGCAGCACTCCGGGATCGAACGGATCGAGCGCCAGATCGCCGGCCGCGCGGCGCCGGGCGTCGAGCTCCTGACGCGGGCGGAAGGGGTGGAGTACCGCGCCCGCCACTACGCCCTGGTCGGGAACGGCTACCGCTACACCCTGCAGGAGCACGCGCCGGCCGAGCAGTTCGCGGAATTCACTCCTGGGTTTACGCCGTTCTTCGACGGCTTCGCGCTGATCCCGCTCGAGGGCGAGGCCGCCGAGGACCAGCAGCTCCGCGCCCTCGCCGCGCGCTGCGGCAGCGAGTGGGACTGGGCTCCCGACTGGAAGACCGCCGCAGCCCGCGCCCGGGAGCAGGGCAAGCTGGTGCTGCTCTACGCCCGCTTCTACCCCGGCTTCGAGATGAGCGACGCGGTCATCTCCGGCCCGCTGATGGACGAAGAGGTGGTCGCGCTCGGTCGCGCCCACTTCGTGCCGCTGCGGCTCAGCCGCGCCACCGAAGCTCCGTTCCGGTCGGCCGAGGTCTATGGCATGGGCGGCTCGACCTTCGGCCAGGCGGTGCTGGTGGCCCACCCCGACGGCCGCATCCTGGCGGCTGACTCCCACCTCCAGAGCTTCACCCTCGAGGCGGCTCTGCGGCGCGGCCTGGCCGCCGGCGACATCGAGTTGCCTGCGGAGGCGCCGCCCAGCGACGGCGCCCGCTCCGCCCTCCAGCTAGCCAAGGCCCACCGGCGCGCGATGAACGGCGAGGCTGCCTTGCGCGAACTGGCGCGGGCCGGCGCCGCCGTCGGGGCGGAGGAGCACGAGCTCCGCGACCTCATCGCCGTGGTCCGGGCCACGGTCCTGATCGGGATGGACCGCTCGACGGATGCCGAGGCCCTGCTCCGGGAGCTGATCGCCGCCCGGCCCGCTTCCTCGCACGTCGCCGAGGCCCGCTTCCTGCTCGGCGCCTGCCGCTTCCAGGCCGCCGACGGCGACGGCGCGCGCGCGGCCTGGCTCGGCTTGACCCGCGATCGCCCCGACAGCCGCTGGGCCTGGCAGGCCGCCGCCTTCCTCCAGAGCACCTTCTTCGAAGCCGGCCTCGGCGCCGACCTGTCCTGGCCGGATCCGGAGCGCGTCGCGGCCGTGGCCTGGAAACCGGCCGCGCCCCTGCCCTTGGCCGAGGCCCAGCGCGCCGAAGCCGGCGCGATGGCTTGGCTGCTGCGCTCCCAACGGGAGGACGGCTCCTGGGGCAGCCCCTCCGAGCTCAGCAGGATGCGCCACGTGACCGACGACGTGTTCAGCATCGCCCACACCGCCCTCGCCGGCAGCGCGCTGCTGCCCTATCGCGAGCAGCATCCGCCCGCCGGCGCTGCCGCCGAGCGCGCGCTGGCCTTCCTGTTCGCCGCCCGCGAGCGCGAGCTGCTGCGCACGCCGCCGGTCTTCTATATGGACTACACGCCGTGGAGCAAGGCGGCCGAGCTCGGCTTCCTGCTCGACTGCGTCGACGCCGGAGTCGGCGATGAGACCGCCCTGCTCGAGCTCGCCGCCGCGCTCGCCGACGAGCTCGCCGGCAAGCAGAAGCCCGGCGGCGGCTGGAGCTACTACCTGAGCGGTTCGCTGGAAGGCGCAGCGCGGCCGGCGCCGCAGTCGATCAGCTTCACCACGGCCTACGTGCTCCACGCTCTCCTGCGCGCCGAGCAGGCCGGCGTGGAGCTCCCGCCGGCCGTCACGCGCGCCGGCCTCGACTGCCTCGAGGCGATGCGCAACCCCAACGGCACCTTCGAGTACATGACCTCGCCCGGCCAGGCCCCGCGCGAGACCGGCAACGGCCGACCGGGCGCTGCCGGCCGCGGCCCGGTGTGCTCGACCGCGCTGGTCGCCGGCGGGCGCGAGACCCTCGAGGACCTGCGGGAGCGCCTCGACATCGCCATGGAGCACCTCGAGGAGCTGAGCCGGGAGCAGGGCAAGGGCCTGATGCACGCCGGCCGCGAGGCGCAGGGTTCGCACTACCTGATGTTCGACTACGCCACTTGCGCCGCCGCGGTCGCGAGGCTGCCCGCCGAGCAGCGCGTCGCCTACCGCGGGCCGCTGCTGGAGGCCATCCTGAACGCCCGCTACCAGGACGGCAGCTTCACCGACAACCCGATCATCGGCCCGGCGGCCGGGACCGCGCTCGCTTTGGCTGCCTTCCACCGCCTGCGGCCGCTACCCTGAGCCGCCTCATGGCCTACCAGAACCTCGCCAAGCTGCGCGACGCCGCCGCCTTCCGCGCCTACTACCGCGGGCTGGCGCCCGAACTCGACTGCGCCCTCGACGTGCTGGGGCCGGATGGCCCGCTGGCGCGCCCCGCGGAGGTCGCCGGCCTGAAGCTCGGCAACCGCCTGTGCGCCCACCCGATGGAGGGCTGGGACGGCACCGCCGCCGGCCTGCCCAGCGCTCACACTCTGCGCCGCTGGCGCAACTTCGGCCGCAGCGGCTGCAAGCTGGTGTGGGGCGGCGAGGCCTTCGCCGTGCAGGAGGACGGCCGCGCCAACCCGCACCAGCTCTACCTCAACGACGAGGAGGACGCGCTCGGCGGCCTGGTCGCCCTCCGCGAGGAAGTGGTCGCCGGCCACCACGAGGTCGGCGAGAGCACCGCCGGCCTGGTGGTCGGCCTGCAGCTCACCCACTCCGGGCGCTGGTCGCGGCCGACTCCGGAGGGGGCGGCGCCGCGCACCGCCTTCCGTCACCCGGTGCTGGATCCGCGCCTCGGCATCAACGACGACTCGGCGCTGATCCAGGACGAGGAGCTGCCCGGCATCGTCGAGCGCTACGTGGCGGCGGCCCAGCTGGCGCAGCAGGCCGGCTTCGACTTCGTCGACGTGAAGGTCTGCCATGGATATCTGCTGCACGAGTTCATGGCCGCGCGCACCCGCGAGGGCGACTACGGCGGCAGCTTCGAGAACCGCACGCGGCTGTTCCGCGAGATCGTCGACGCGGTCCGCGCCGCCTGTCCCGGCCTGGTGATCGGGGTGCGGGTCTCGATCGCCGACGTCTTCCCCCACGGCGAAGACCCAGACACCGGCGCCGGCGCGCCGCTCGGCCTGGAGCAGCACCTGCCCTACACCAGCGGCTTCGGCGTCGACGAGCAGGATCCGCGCGAGCACGCCTGGGACGAGCCCTTCGCCTTCCTGCGCCTGCTGCAGGAGCTCGACATCGAGCTGGTCAACCTGACCATGGGCTCGCCCTACACCTGCCCGCACCTGCAGCGGCCGGCGGCCTTCCCGCCCAGCGACGGCTACCAGCCGCCGGAGGACCCGCTCTTGTCGGTGGCCGACCACGTGCGCACCGCGCGGCGCTGCAAGGCGGCCTTCCCGGGGCTGTTCTTCGTCGGCACCGGCTACACCTACCTGCAGGAGTTCATCCCGCACGTGGCCGAGCACGAGGTCGGTCAGGGTCACGTCGACTCGGTCGGCTTCGGCCGCCTGATGCTGGCCTACCCCGAGCTGCCGCTCCACCTGCTGCGCGGCGAGCCGCTGCAGACCAAGCGCCTGTGCCGCACCTTCAGCGACTGCACCACCGGCCCGCGCCACGGCATGCTGAGCGGCTGCTTCCCGCTCGACCCGCACTACCGGGAGATGGAGGAAGCGAAGAAGATCCGCGAGCTGCGACGCGACCGGATGGACACGGTCTGAGGCAGGTTCAGCTCCGGAGGTACTCCGCCGGGAAGCGCCACGGCCCACGGTACTCGGGCACCGCCCGCCGCGCGGCCTCTTCGTCGCCGAGGATCTCCTCCTTCACCGGGTCGAAGCGGATCGTGCGGCCCAGCGCGTAGCTGAGGTTGCCCAGGGTGATCGCGAGGTCGACCTTGGCGTGGTAGTCGGCGTTGCAGCTCGGCTGGCCGCCGTCGCGGATGCAGTCGAGCCACTCGACCTCATGCACGCCGCCGGGCGGGATCAGCGCTTCCGGTTCCTCGGCGGGGTCGAGGCCTTCGAGCTGGGCGACGACCTCGCGCTCGCCGTAGTTGGTGCGCAGGCTGCCGTTGAGGCCGTGGAAGTAGACCCCGAGCGCCCGCACCGCGCTGCCGAACTCGTAGCCGTGGTGGTTGAACTGGCTGAAGTGCCAGCGCATCGTCAGCCCTGGGTAGCGCCACATCATGTCCTGGGTGTCGGGCGCGTCGCCGTCGCCGCCGACGATCGAGCGGCCGCCGAAGCAGCTCACCTGCTCGGGGAAGCCCAGCTCCAAGGCCCACACCGGCAGGTCGAGCAGGTGCGGCGCCATGCCGGGGGTCCAGCCGCCGGAGTAAGCCATCCACGAGCAGTGCATGGCGGCGTCGGCCACCAGCAGGCGGTTGTAGTCGCAGGCCGGCGCCGGGCCGAGCCACAGCTCGAAGTCGATGTCCTTCGGCGGCGCCTCCCGCGGCGCGACGCCGATGCCGCCAGCGCCCATGTTCCAGCCCCAGAAGCACTCGACGCGGCCGACCGGACCGAGCCTGCCCGAGCGCACCCAGTCGACCACGCGGCGGTAGTTGCCGGCCTGGTGGATCTGGGTGCCGACCTGGCACACCACCCCATGGCGCCGCATCGCGTTGCGCACCGCCAGGGTCTCGGCCGGGTAGAGGGTCATCGGCTTCTGCAGGTAGACGTGCTTGCCGGCGGCCGCAGCCTCGACCGCCTGCAGGCAATGCCAGTGCGGCGGCGTGGCGATGATCACGGCGTCGATGGCGGGGTCGGCGAGCAGCTCGCGGTAATCGCGGTAGCCCTTCACGCCGGGGCGGTCCTTCGTCCAGGCGTCGACCCGGTGCTGCTGCACGTCGCACACCGCGACCAGCTCGGCGCCGGGGTCGGCCAGGCACTGGCGCAGGTTGTGCGATCCCATGCCGCCGGCGCCGATCAGGCCGAGGCCGATCTTGTCGTTGGCGGCGAGGCCGCGGCGGCCGAGGGCGGCGGAGGGCAGCAGGATCGGGGCGCTCATCGCGGCGGCGGCGCCGCTGATCAGGACTTCGCGTCGGGTGGGGTGGGTCATCGATCTTCGGTCTCGTTGGCGGGCGGCGGAGCCTCGAAGGGATCCGGGAGCAGGGCGAAGGCGAGGCAGGCGTCGGCCAAGGCCCCGGGATCGGGTTCCCCGGGGGAGATCCGGAGGCGGTAGCGGAGGAGCAGGGGCTCGCCGCGCCGCAGGGCGTAGCGGGTGCCGGCGCGCGGGAAGGCCGGCTGGAACCAGGGCAGCTCGGGGTAGCTCACGAAGTCGCCCGGGAAGTCCGGGTTGGCGGGGTGCTCGATCACAGCCAAGGTGGTGCGGCGCTCTCCCCCGCGCCAGGTCCCGGTGGCGCTCGACCAGGCGCTCGACGGCCAGGCCATCGGCACCGTCGGCGGGTGATGGTCGAGCGCGAGGTCCGCCACCGGCGCCAAGCGCAGGTTCAAGCCGCCGTAGAGATCGGTGCCGCGGCGTGCCAGGCTCAGCTCGTCGACCAGCGCCTCGAAGCGCAAGGCGAGATCGACCGCGCGAGCGCCGTCCTCTTCAGGAGGGTGGGCCGTGATCTGCACCCGCTCGAAGGCCACCGGAGATCCGTCCTGCCACGACCAGAGGTTGTCGGCCGCCAGCACGACCGCGCCGGTCGCCGGGTCGGTCCGGGTGCTGGGCTCCCCCACCGGCCGGGACCAGACCTCCTGCAAGGCGTGCAGATCGCCGGTCCGCTCGCCCCACCGCAGCTCGGGCCAGGCCCAGTAGATGCCGCGGTGGTGCGGGTGGTCGAGGCTCCAGTCGAGGGTCAGCTCCTCGCCGTCGAGGCCGTAGAGCGGGTGCAGGTAGCCGCTGCGCGGCCGGGCGTAGCGTCGATTGCCTTCGGCGACCCGCTCGAGGTAGCCGGCGGGCAGGGGAACCTGGCGCGCGCGATAGACCAGCAGCGGCGCCTCGCCCGCCTGGAGGCGGAGCCCTCCGTCGGGCAGTTCGGCGACTCGGATCGCCGCAGCTTCGGGGTCCTGCGGCGGCGCGAGCGCGCAGGCGGAGAGGAGGAGGCAGGCAAGGAGCATGGGCGCGGGCGGCGGGTTCATCATCCTCGTCGCTCGGCGCGGCACAAGAGCAGTCGCCGAGATTCGGGGAGCGGTGCCCGCGATATCGGTGCTTCCAGGCGGCCCGATGGATCGATGCGGTCGATCGGCTCAGGTTCACGGGCGGTGCGGGAGGGAGGCCTAGAATGCTAGGCGACGGTATTCGTCATGTTGTCATTCCTCCTTGCTTCCCTTTGCTTCCTCCCCCCCGCCCCTGCACCCCAGCAGGCGCTCGACCAGCGCTACTGGAACCAGGACCTCGGCACCGCCGCGGGCGACTCCACCATCGCGGTCGCGCCGCTGACCGGCCGGCCGGTCGAGCGCTGGCGCCGGCCGCTCGGCACGGTCCTGTCCGACCCGGTGATCTGGGGGCGGGAGATCTTCATCGTCACCGCCGAGAAGGGACAGCGCTCCCTGCTGGCGATCGACAGCCGCGACGGCGAGGTCCTCGCCCACACCAAGCTCGACAAGGAGATCCGCCGCGCCAGCCTGGTGGTCTGGGGCGGCCAGGTCGGCGTGCTGGACCGGGAGCAGCTGCGCTGCTTCCTGTTCCGCAAGGGCCGCTTCAGCCGCGACTGGTCGATGCGCCTGCAGGGCGAGTCGCGCGCCTGTCTGGACGGTCCGCTGCTCTACCTCCAGGCCCCGAATGCGCTGCAGGCGATCGACTTCCGCGACGGCGAGCCGCTCGGCCGGGTCGCCGCCGGACTCGGCCGCCCGGCGGTCTCCGACCACGGCGTCGCCTCGGTGGCGGTGCAGACCCGACCGGGCTCGCGCAACTCCGACCTGCTGCTGTGGCTGTGGGAACCGGCGCGGCTCGGCGAGGAGTGGGAGCCGGCCTGCCAGGTCGTGAACGGCGGCGAGATGGACGGCGACCCCCTGGACCTGGACTGCGCCGTGCTGCCCTTCGCCCCGCCGGGCGCCGATGACTACCCGCGCAAGTCCACGCCCACCTGGTACCTGCGCGGCCCGAACGCCTTCGAGGCCGAAGGGCGGCAGTTCGCCGGCCTGGTCGTGGACCTGGCCACGCTCTCGATGATGAGCCTGCTGCAGCCGGACCCGGTGCGCTGGGGCGGCTACCTGTACGGCTTCGACGAGAAGGGCGGCTTCGTGCGGCAGGACGACCGCGGCAACAACACCCCGCTCGACATCCTCCCCACCTTGCCGGACGGATCGGACGAGGTCCGCCTGAGCCGGGCGCGGGAGGTGCTCTACGGCGGCGGCCTGGCGATCGACCTGGCGAAGGAGGAGCGGCTGTGGCGCACCGAGTTCGACACCGTCTGCCCCTGGATCCCGATCGCCGACGGCGAGTTGCTCACCCTGGACCCGCGCGGCGACCTGATCTGCCTGCGGGCCGAGGGCGCGGACTTGGCCGTGGCCGACCCGCTCGCCCCGAGCGAGATCGAGGCCCGCTTCGCCAGCGCCGCCCTCGAGCGGCCGGCCTCTCCGCGCGAGGTCCTGCTCGCCTGGCGCCGGAGCCTGCAGCAGGACCGGCTCGCCCTGCTCGGCGAGCTGATGAAGGACGCAGCCAAGGCCCGCCAGGTCTCCGAGGCCTACCGCCTGGCCGAGGAAGCCCTCGCCGCCGGCGCCTCCGCCGACCAGCTCGCGGAGCTGCTCCGCCCCTTGGCCGGGGTGGCGCAGAACACCAAGAGCAGCGCCAAGAAGCAGCGGGAGAAGCTCGCGGCGGCCGAGGCCGGCCGCCGCGAGGAGCTGGCCGTGGCCGAACAGCGCGCCGAGGACTGGTGCGTCGCTCAGGGCATGCCTGGGGTGGCCACCCTGCTCCACCTCGAAGCCAGCGAGCTCGCCGGCCGCGAACCCGAGCTGGAGCGCGTCCGCCCCTGGATCCCGGCGGGCTTCCCGCGCCGCGAGGCCGAGGGAGCCGCCGCGGACTGGATCCGTTGGAGCCGGGCCCTGGCTCCGATCGGCGCCCGCTTCGTGGATCCGGAGGACCCGTTGCTGGCGAAGGAGAGGAGCGCGCCCTGGGAAGAGGACTTCGCGGCGCTGCGCACCGACAACGTCCTGCTGCTCTGCCTCGACGTCGAGCCGGAGCTGGCGGCGGACGCCCTCTCCGCGACCGAGGCCACCATCCAGGAGTACCGCGCCTGGCTGGAGCTGCCGCAGGGGGAAGCCTCCGACCCGATCGAGATCCGCCTGCACGCCGACCCGGTCGCCTGCCTGGCCGAAGCCCGCTCGATGGGCTTGCCCGGAATGGGGATCGCCGCCACGGTCCGGGACGAGGAGCTCCTCCTGGCCTACGTCCCTTCCGCCGAGGAGGTGCACCTCGAGGCCCGCGAGCTGCGCGATGCGATCAGCTTCGAGGCAGGCATCCTGGTCCTGGACCGGCGCAGCGGCTGGCGCTCGAGGGGCAGCAACGACGCGCCCGGGTCGTGGGTGCTCGACGGCCTGGCGCGCCTGGTGGAGGGCCAGGAGCTGGACCTGCGCCGACCCGGCCGCGACCTCGCCGACCCGAGCCTCGGCCCGGTCGACCTCAGCGCCCGCCTGCTCGAGCTGGGCGAGCTGCTGCCCCTCGAGCTGGTGCTGAGCGTGAGCCGCAACGAGCGGGTCGGCCTGCACCAGGAGCACCGGGCCACGGTCTTCCCCAAGCGGAGACTCCGCCACCGCCTGCTCTCCGGCTATTGGGTCTGCCTCGAGCAGAGCGCGGCGCTGTGCTTCTTCCTGTGGAACCGCTGCGGCGAGGACGGCCCGAAGCAGCTGCTCGAGCTGTGCCGCGACTTCCACGAAGGCCGCAGCCGGTCCGACTTCTGGCTGGACTTCGGCTTCGCCTCCCTGGAGGAGCTCGAGGCGGCCTTCCTCTCCTTCCTGCGCGTGGAGGGCTGAGGCCGATCCGGTGCGGCGAGGCCCTCTAGAATGCGATCGACGGGTATCGTCATGTTGTCCATCCTCCTTCTCTTTGCCTCCCCCCTTCTGCTCCTCGCCACCCCCCAGGACGAGGGCTCTCGCTACTGGAACCAGAACCTCGGCGGACCGGCCGCCAGCTCCGCGGTCGACCTGGAGCCGCTGGCGGGGCAACCGGTCGAGGCCTGGAGCGCCGAGCCAGGCACGCTGCTCTCCGAGCCGGTGGTCTGGGGCGGCCGCATCTTCCTGGTGGTCGCCGACAAGAGCCGCCACGACCTGGTGGTGCTCGACGCCGCCAGCGGCGAGAAGGTCGCGCGGACCAAGCTCGGCAAGGGCAACCCGGAATGCCAGCTCGTGGTCTGGGACAACCTGGTCGGCGTGCTCGACGGAGAGCAGCTCCGGACCTACCTGCTGAAGAAGACCAAGCTGCTGCGCAAGAAGAAGCTCGCGCTGCCCTCCCGCACGCCGGTCGCTCTCGACGGCCACCTGCTCCTGCTCCAATCCTCCGGCCACCTGACCGCCGTGCACCTGGAGGAGGCGCGGGTGATCGACAAGATCGAGGGCGGCCAGGGCCGGCCCGTGATCGTCGGCCCGCTGGTCGGCTCGGCTCACTCCGGCCGCGTCGGCGCGGCCGGCGGCAACATCCTCAGCCTGCTGCTGCTCGACCGCCCCGAACTCGACGCCGAGGAGTGGGATCCCGAAGGCGGCCTCTATTCCGGCGGCCTGATGACCCACGACAAGCACGACCGGCGCTCCCTGGTGGTCCCCTTCCACCTCCCCAAGGACCTGGTCGGCTCGCTGGCCCAGAGCTCCTGGTACCTGAACGGCGAGCGGCCGCTGCGAGTGGACCGGTCGGAGGAGCTGCTGCCGGCCTGCCTGGTGGGCGGCCGCGGCGACATGGCGCTGTCCCCCATCGACCAGGCTCCGGTGCCCTGGCGGCGCCAGCTGGTCGGCTTCGATCAGGAAGGGCACCTGATCCTGCAATCGGCCGACGGCAGGTTCCGCTACGCCCACGGGGACGAGGAGCTCCCCCGGGGGCGCCCGCCCCGGCGCGGTGGCGCGCGCGCGCCAGGTCGTCTACGCCGGCAACTTCGCGGTCGACCTCGAGAGCGCCCGGATCCTGTGGATCCTGCCGGAGCTCCCCGAAGAGGAGCGCATGATCCCGCTCGCCGACGGCACGATCCTCTCCTGGACCGCCGACCGGCTGCGCGGTTGGGAGGCGGCCGAAGGCGGCATCCTGGCGGCGGCGCCGGCCGCCCACCTGAAGGAGCTCAGCCCGCTCGCGCTCGAGGAGTTATCGGCCCGCGGCGACCTGGGCGAGGCGCCCGCCGAGCACGACTTCTACCTCGCGGTCCGCGCCGCCTTGCAAGGCGAGCGCTTCGACGAGCTCGAGCAGCGCTTCGACGCCTACCGCCGGGCCAAGCAGCCCGAGGAGTGCCGCCGCCTGCTGGCCGAGGCCCTCGCGGCCGGCCTGCCGCAGGATCGGCACGACGCCTGGGCCGGCCGGGCCTCCGGCCTGGAGGCCAGCAAGGCCGCCAACGCCGCTGCCCAACTGGAGCGGCTGCGCCGCGAGGAGCAGCGCGGCCTCACCCGGATCGCCGACCGCTTCCAGCAGGCGGCGAGCTGGTGCGCCAACCTGGGCCGCACCCGCTCCGCCACGCTGCTCCACGCCGACGCCGCGGGCATCGACGAGGGGCGCGGCCTCGACCTCGCCCTGCTGCAGGAGTGGACCCCGGCCTCCTTCCCCTTCCGCCAGTCCGCAGATCGCGTCAGCCGCTGGCCGGACTGGCTGCGCCAGATCCTGCCCGCCGACGCCCACTTCCTCGCCGAGGAAGAGGCGGAATTCCGCGAGGCACGCGACGCCTTCTGGAACGAGGGCAGCTTCGCCCTGCGCACCCGGAACCTGCTCGTGCTCACGCGCGACGTCTCGCCGCAGGACCTCGGCCCCTGCCTGAGCAACGGCGAGGGCACGATCCAGATCCTCAGCGAGCTGTTCCCCGAGGCGCGCACCGCCCAGCACGAGGGGCCGATGCAGGTCCGCATCCACCCCAATCGCGGCAGCTACGAGGCGGAGGACGAGATCATCGAACAGGCGGGGGGCGCGCCCCCCGACCCGCTCGCGACCAGCGCCCTGCGCTGGACCCTGGGGCACTACACGCCGAAGGAGCGCATCTCCCGCTTCTACGTGCCGCACTCCTCCAGTGATTCCGAGGGCGCGCGCGAGCTCCACCAGGTCCTCGCCCACGAGCTCACCCACCAGTTCTTCAACGAACGCTGCGGCTGGGAGGACGTGTTCAGCCTCGACACCCCTGGCTACTGGATCGTCGAGGGCTTCGCCCGCTTCATCGAGGACCAGGCGGTCGAGCTCGGCCGCGGCCGACTCCAGCTCGACGACGCGACCGTGCCCTCGGTGGACGTCACCGCGCAGCTGCTCAAGGACGACCAGCTCCTGCCCCTGGAGAAGCTGCTGACCCTCGACAAGCGGGGCTTCCACAAGCTGAGCGGCAGCTTCGAGATCCCGGTGTCCCTGAAGTACACCCTGGAGAGCCGGCTGGTCTCCGAGGTCTCGATCTTCTACGACCAAGCCGGCGCCTTCTGCTTCTTCCTCATGAACCGCGGCGGCGAAGCCGGGCGGGACGGCCTGCGGGCCTACCTGAAGGGGTACTACGAAGGCACGCTCGAGGCGACCGACTGGCAGCTGCTGGGCTATCCGGACCTCGCCGAACTCGAGGCCGCCTTCCACGCCTTCCTGGCCGAGGTCGGCTGAGCCGCCGACCCGCGCGCCGCGGGAGGGGAAACCGCTCAAGCCCTTCCCGCGGTTCGCCGATCGAGGGATGGACACCCTCCGTTCGGTGACCGCATTCCGCACCTCCGCTCCTATGAACTCCCAGCATCCGACCCGCTTCGCTTCCGCAGCGCGATCCGGCCCCGCCGAGATCCTGGACTCCGCCGAGCTCCTGAAGGATGGCCTGCTGCAGACCGAGATCCTGGATGCGGTGCCGCAGCTGATCCTGGTCCTGGACGAGAACCGGCAGATCGTCCACTTCAACCAGACCCTAGCAGGTGCGCTCGGCGTCGAGGACGCGAGCGAAGTGCTGGGCAAGCGGCCGGGCGAGGTCCTGAGCTGCCTGCACGCCAAGGACGAGGTCGGCGGCTGCGGCACCGCCTCCGCCTGCTCGCATTGCGACGCGGTCCGCGCGGTCCTCACCAGCTTGTGCGGGCACGCCGCCACCGAGGAGTGCCGCGTGACCCTGGCGGGGAACGCCGGCTCGATGGACCTCCGGATCCACGCCTCCCCGCTGGAGACGCCGTACGGGCGCTACAGCTTCGTCGTGGCCCAGGACATCGCCGACGAGAAGCGCCGCCAGGCGCTGGAGCGGACCTTCTTCCACGACCTGCTCAACCTGAGCGGCGGCCTCGCCTCCTGCCTCGAGCTGCGGCAGGAAGAGGACGATCCCTCCGAGCGGATGGAGCTCGACGACACCGCCCGGCTGCTCTCCCATCAGGTGGTCGAGGTGATCCAGTCGCAGCAGACCCTGCTCCAGATGGAGCGCGGCGAACTCGAGGTCCGCATCGGCCCGGTGCAGCCGGCCGCGATGATCGAGGCCCTGCACACCCAGTTCGCCTACCACCCGCTGACCGAGGGCAAGAGGATCGCGCTCCAGGTCTCCCCGGAGCTGCCGATGCTCACGACCGATGACGCCCTGGCGGGCCGCGTGCTCACCAACATGCTGAAGAACGCGCTCGAGGCCAGCTTCCCCGGCGATCAGCTGGAGGTCGGAGCCGCGCCCGATGACGACGGCGTCCGCTTCTGGGTGAGCAACCCCGAGGTGATGACGGAGCGGGTCCAGGCGCAGGTCTTCCAGCGCTCCTTCTCGACCAAGGGCGCCGGCCGCGGCCTCGGCACCTACAGCATGAAGCTGTAGGGCGAGCGCTACCTGAAGGGCGTGGTCGGCTTCGAATCGACGGAGTCCGAGGGGACCACCTTCTGGCTGAAGCTGCCGGCGCAGCCCTTCTAGGGACCGGGGCGAAGGCCTCCGCGGCTGCCCAGGCGGCCTAGAATCGGGCGATGCCCGCGCCGCGCCGCCGATTCCCGCTCCGCCTGGCCTTGCTGCTCTGCTGCTCCTGCGGCGCCGCTCCGGCGGAGGCCGACCTCGGGCAGGCCCCGCCCAACGTCGTGCTGATCATGACCGACGATCAGGGCTGGGGCGACTTCGGCTTCCACGGCAACCCGGTGCTGGACACGCCCTCCCTGGACGCCCTGGCCGGGGATTCGAGCCGCCTCGAGAGCTTCTACGTGCACCCGGTGTGCACGCCGACCCGCGCGGCGCTGATGACCGGCCGCTACCCGCAGCGGACCCGCGCCTTCGACACCTGGGTCGGGCGGGCGATGATGGACCCGGCCGAGGTGACGGTCGCCGAGGCCTTGCGCGGCGCCGGCTGGGCCACCGGCATCTTCGGCAAGTGGCACCTGGGCGACTGCTTCCCGATGCGAGCGATGGACCAGGGCTTCGAGGAGTCGCTGGTCCACCGCGGCGGCGGCATCGGCCAGCCGGCCGACCCCGAGGGGGGCGAGGGCAAGTACACCGACCCGGTGCTGTTCCACAACGGCGAGCGGGTCGAGACCGAGGGCTACTGCACCGACGTCTATTTCGACGCGGCGATGGCGTGGATGCGCGAGCAGCACCCCTCCGGCCGGCCCTTCTTCGCCTACCTGGCGACCAACGCCCCGCACGGCCCCTTCCACGACGTACCGGCGGAGCTGCTGGAGAAGTACCGCGGCCGCGACCTCTCCCCCGCCTTCGCGCCGCCAGCCGCTGGCCACCCGCTGCCGACGGACTTCGACGCCGATCGGCTGGCGCGGATCTTCGCCATGATCGAGAACGTCGACCAGAACGTGGGGCGGCTGCTGGCAGCGCTCGAGGACATGGGAGCGGCGGAGAACACCCTGGTGCTGTTCCTGATCGACAACGGCCCGAACACGCGGCGCCACGTCGGCGGGCGGCGCGGCATGAAGAGCCACGTGTACGAAGGGGGCGTGCGCTCGCCGCTGTGGGCGCGCTGGCCGGCGCGGCTGCTCCCGGGCACCGCCGGGGGGACGGTGGCCGCCAACATCGACCTGATGCCGACCATCCTCGAGGCCTGCGGCGTGCCGGCGCCGGCCGGGGTGGAGCTCGACGGGGTGAGCCTGATGCCGCTGCTGGAGCGGGCCTGCGGCGAGTGGAACGACCGCGCGGTGGTGATCCAGGCCCACCGCGGGGATGTCGGCGTGCGCTATCACCACTTCCTGCTCCGCACCCAGCGCTGGAAGCTGCTGAATGCCTCGGGCTTCGGCAAGGAGCAGGCCGCCGGGGTGGAGGCGGTCGAGCCGAGCTTCGAGCTCTACGACATGGCGGCGGACCCGCTGGAGCAACGCGACCTCGCCGCCGAGCGACCGGATGTCGTCGACGCCCTGCGCGCGACCTACGACCAGTGGTTCGACGACGTGTCGACGACTCGTCCAGACAACTGGGCGCCGCCGCCGATCGTGCTCGGCGCGCCAGAGGCGCCGGAGGTGGTGCTCACCAGGCAGGACTGGCGCAAGCTGAGCGGCGGGGGCTGGTCGAAGGACTCGCAGGGCCAGTGGCGGGTGCGCGTGCAGGAAGCCGGTTCCTTCAAGATCCGGATCCGTTTCCTACCCGGGTGCTCGGTCCAGAGGGTGGTCATGCCCGGCACGCACGGGGCCGCTACCTCATGGGAGGTCGAGCCGGGATCTCCCGGCCTGGTCGTGGCCCCGGTCTACCTCCGTGATGGTCTCCGCGATCTCCGCTTCGACCTCCATACGGATCAGGGCGTGGTCGGCCCCTATCAGGTCGAGCTGATGAGGATCGGTTCCCGGACCGCAAGCAAGGGGAAGCTCTACGATGCCGGTCTCGACGGCTGAACCGGCGCCCATCGGGCCAGGTTCATCGTCTCTCCCCGATCCAGCCCTCCATGGCCGACCAGCACCCTTCCGACGACTCCGCCATCCACGGCCTGCCGATGGTCGATGCGCCCGATCCGGATGCGCTCGAGGCCGAGCGCGCCTGGCTGGTCGAGATGGACGCCGCCCACACCACCACCCGCTGGTGGGCCTTCCTCAAGCGCGGCGGGCCCGGCTACCTGCAGGCCGCCCTCACCCTGGGCGGCGGCACCGCGGCCAGCTCGCTGTTCGCCGGCGCCGCCTTCGGCTACCGGCTGCTGTGGGTGGCGCCGGTGGCGATGCTGCTCGGCGTGATCATGATGGCGGCGGTCGCGCACCAGACGCTGTCGACCGGGCAGCGGCCCTTCGCGGCGATGAAGCGCTACGCCGGCCCCTTCTTCGCCTACGGCTGGGCGGTCGGCGCGCTGATCGCCTCGATCGTGTGGCACTTCGCCCAGTACTCGCTGGCCGGCGCGGTGATCGAGGACATCGGCGAGGTCGCCGGCCTCGGCATCGGCCGCACCGCCGCCGGCTTCCTGGTGCTGGCCTGGGCGGTGATCGTGGTGGTCGGCTTCGGCGCCTCGGCGCGCTGGACCAAGGTCTTCGACAACGGCCTGCGCATCCTGGTCTACGGCATCGTGCTGTGCTTCGGCTTCGTGGTGCTGAAGACCGGCATCCACGACCCGGTGGCGCTGCTGAAGGGCTACTTCGCCTTCGAGATCCCCGAAGGGGAAGGCGGGGTCTCCGGCCTGGCGGTGGTGATCAGCGGCCTGGCGGCGGCGGTCGGGGTCAACATGATCTTCCTCTACCCCTACTCGCTGCTGGCGCGAGGCTGGGGCCGCGAGCACCGGCGGCTGGCCAAGTTCGACCTCGGCGCCGGCATGTTCCTGCCCTACCTGCTGGCCACCAGCCTGATGGTCATCGCCACCGCCAACGTGCTGCACTTCGGCGACGCGCCCTTCAGCGGCGCGAGGCTGTCGCCGGTGGAGGCCGCCGGCGCGCTGGCGCCGGTGGTCGGCGAGACCGTCGGCCGCGTCATCTTCGACCTCGGCATCCTCGGCATGGCGATGTCGACCATCGCCCTGCACATGCTGTGCGCCGGTTTCGCCTGCAACGAGATGTTCGGCTGGAAGGTGGGCAGCGCCAAGTACAAGCTCGCCTGCCTGCTGCCGACGCCCGGCGTCCTCGGCGCGGTGTTCTGGAGCGACATGGCGATCTGGATCGCGGTGCCGACCACGATCCTGTGCGGCGCGCTGCTGCCGGTCGCCTATCTGGGTTTCCTCAAGCTGCAGCGCAGCGAGGCCTACCTGGGCCAGGACCTGCCGCGCGGCGGCAAGGCCTCGGCCTGGTACGGCGGCATGGTGCTGGCGACGCTGACGATCACCGTTTTCCTGGCCTGGTTCGCGATCACCAAGGGCCCGGGCTTCTTCGACAAGCTGCTCGGATGACGGTCGTCGACCTGGCGCTGCACGGCGAGGAATCGCTCCGGCTCGACGACGGCCTGCTGACCGCCGCCCGGGCCGAGCTGGGCGAACTCGACGCCGCGGCCGGCGGCCCGCCGCCCCCCTGCCGCCTGGCCTTCGCCGCCGCCCACGTGGTGCTGCGCCCCGACTACGCCGAGGCCGACCACAGCCTGCAAGTGCCGGGCGCAGCCGAGGAGATCGCCGGCTTCCTCGACTGGGAGGCCACCCTCGCCCTGCGGCGCCGAATCGCCGGCCACGGCTTCGGCATCGCCGAGGCGATGG
>CAZXTO010000001.1:0-37439 GCA_964643675.1 uncultured Planctomycetales bacterium | reverse complement strand
GGCCTCGGCCGCGCCCAGCCTGCTCAGCTCCGGGCCGCTCCTGGCCGGGGTCCAGGCGGTCCTCGGCCTGCTCCTCTACTTCGGTGGCCGCCGGCTCGCGGCCGCCTGGCACCGCAAGGCCGGCGCGCCGGCTCCGGAGTGAGATGAACCGCACCGACGCCGCATCGCTCGCCTTCCGCCTGATGGGGATCTGGTTCCTGTTCCTCAGCCTGCAACACGCTGCCCAGGTCCTGGCCTGGCTCCTGTTGGAGCAGGATATGACGGTGCGGCCCTACCTCGCCGGGGCGATCGCCGGGACCGGCGTGACCTTCTTCGGCGGCTGGTTCCTGCTGCAGCGGGCCCAGGAGCTGGCGGAGCGCTACTACCCGGCTCGCGAGCCGCAGGGAGCGCTTGGCGCCGAGGCCCAGGCTCCCGCGCGGAGCCCGGCCAACCCCCCGTCCGGATGGATGGCCGCCGCGCTGGCCGTGCTCGGCCTGTGGCTGGCGGTCACGGCCTTGCCCGAGCTAGTCACCCAGATCGTGGGCGCGAACACCGCCAGTCTGAGCGCGTCCTACTTCGCCCAGCAGTCAGTCCTTCCGCACTCCCTTCGCCTGGCCTTCGGCCTGATCCTGCTGCTCGGCAGCCGCGGCCTGGCCAACTGGTGGTCGCGCGACGCCGGGGCGCTCCCTCCGGATCCGCCCACGGATTGAGCCGCCTCGCTCGCTAAGGTTCGCTCCGGGCCGCCGCCGCATCCTCGGGCGCGGGCGCTCCGACGGGGTTGCGCGGCAGGTCGACGATGAAGGTGGAGCCGCCGCCCGGGTTGTCCTCGACCCGGATGCTGCCGCCGTGGGCCTCCACCGCCAGCCGGCAGAAGGCGAGGCCGAGGCCGGTCCCGTGGGTCTTGCCGTCGGCTTCCTCCAGGCGCCCGAATTTGTCGAAGATCCGCTCCCGCAGGTGGGCCGGTACGCCCGGGCCGCGGTCGGTCACCCGCAGCGAGGCCGTATCCCCTTCCCAACCCACCATCACCCGCAGCTCCCCGTCCGGCGAGGTGTGCTTGAGGCCGTTCGTGACCAGGTTCTCGATCACGCGGCGCACCAGCTCGGGGTCGCCGCTCAGGACGCAGTCTTCGGCGGCCAGGATCCGCACCTCGCGGTCGGAGGCCAGGCCGGCCACCGCCGCCACCGCATCGCGGGCGAGCCGGCCGAGGTCGCACTCCGCTCGCCGCACCGGCATCTCGCCCGCCTCCAGGCGGCCCACGTCGAGCAGGTCGTCGACCATCTGCAGCAGCCGCTGACCGCCGCTCGCGGCCGCGTCCAGCGCCAGCCGCGCCATCTCGTCGGCGGAACCGGTCAGCGCCTTCTCCAGGAGAGGCAGCGAGGTCAGGATCGCCGCCAGGGGCGAGCGCATGTCGTGCACGACCATGTGGGTCAGGTCGTCGCGGAGCTGCTCCAGCTCCCGGAGGCGCTGGTTGCTGCGCTGGAGCTCGGACTGGGCCCGCTTCAGCGCGAGTTGGTTCTCCACCCTCACCTCGACCTCGGCCAGGTGGAAGGGCTTGGTGATGTAGTCGACGCCGCCGTGCTGGAAGGCCTCGAGCTTGGCCTCGGTGTGGTGCAGGGCGCTGATGAAGACGATCGGGACCTCGCACAGCCGGGTCGATCCCTTCATCGCCGCGCAGACCTCGAAGCCGTTCATCCCGGGCATGTCGATGTCGAGCAGCACCAGGTCCGGCGGGTCCTCCTCGGCCGACTTCAGCGCCTGCGGCCCGCCGAGGAAGGGGCGCACGCGGTAGTCCGCCCCCTGCAGCATCTCGGCCAGCAGCCGCAGGTTCTGCGGCAGGTCGTCGATGACCATGATGCAGGGGGAGTCCTTCATTCGTGGCGGTCCTCCTCTTCGGTCAGCCGAAGCAGGTCGTCGTAGCGGAAGTCATCGACCAGGCTGCGCAGCACGCGGGCCAGGTGTTCGTCGGTGTCGGCCACCCGCCTCACCAGGGCGTGGAGCTCGTCCAGGTAGCCGCCCTCCACCGCCACCCGGATGGACCGGCGCATCTCGGCCGGGAGGCCGCGCAAGGACACCGCCTCGGCGGGGAAGGGGTCCATGGCCTCGGATGCGGCCCCGGACTCCTCCTGGTAGAGGTAGCGCACGCCGGTGAGACGGTGGATCTCCTCCAGCAAGGTGTCCTCGGAGAAGGGCTTGGCGAGGAAGCCGTCGACTCCCGCCTCGGCCGCTCGCTCCTGGCTGGCCTCCAGGGCGCTGGCGGTCACGGCCAGGATCGGCGTCTCGGAGCGCGAGCCGCCGGCGCGGATGCGGCGCGTGGTCTCGAAGCCGTTCATGCCGGGCATCTTCAGGTCCATCAGGATGATGTCCGGCTCCCAGGCCTGGAATTGCACCAGCGCGTCGACGCCATCGACCGCCTCGTGGACCGAGAAACCGACCCGCATCAGCATGTCGTGCAGCACCGCGCGGTTGTCGGCGTTGTCGTCCACCACCAGCACCCGCGGCGGCGCCTGTCCCGGCTCCAGGCCGGCGACGACGCGGCGCGGCCGGCGGTCGGGGACCTGCTCCTCCTCGCAGGCCTCGGCCGCGAATTCGAAGCGGAAGCGGCTGCCCTTGCCCAGCAGGCTGATGACGGTCACGTCGCCGCCCATCATGCGCGCGAACTTACGGCTGATCGGCATGCCGAGGCCGGTGCCGCTCTCGGTGCGGCCGGCGGCGGCGCGCTCGAAGACGTTGAACACGTTGGGCAGGTCGGCCGGGGCGATGCCGCAGCCGGAGTCCTCGACGTCGAACTGGAGGAGGCGCCCCCCGCTCTGGTCGCTGACGCGTCCCCGCACGCTGATGCCGCCGTCCTCGGTGAACTTGACCGCGTTGCCGAGGATGTTGATCAACACCTGGCGGACCTTGTTGGCGTCGCCGTTCACGAACCGCGGCAGGCCGTCCGCCAGGCGGACGTCGAGCTCCAGGCCCTTCTCCTCGGCCCGCAGGCGGAACATCCGCTGCAGGTCCTCGACCACGCCGTGGAGGTCGAAGGGCGCGACCTCGAGCCGGGTCCGGCCGGCCTCGATCTTGGACATCTCGAGGATGTCGTTGATCAGCGCCAGCAGGTGTTCGCCGCTGCGGTTGATCGTGTCCAGGTAGTCGACCTGGGTCTGGTTGAGTCCCTGGCTGCGGTGCAGCAGCTGGGTGTAGCCGATGATCGCGTTCATCGGCGTGCGGATCTCGTGGCTCATGTTGGCGAGGAAGACGCTCTTGGCCACGCTGGCCTGCTCGGCCCGCTCCTTGGCGCGCTGCAGCTCCTGCTCCCACTCCTTCAGCTCGGTGATGTCCTCCTTCACCGCCAGGAAGTGGGTGACCTGGCCCTGCTCGTCCCGGATCGGCGAGATCGAGGCCCGCTCCCAGTAGGTGCTGCCGTCCTTGCGCCGGTTGAGGAGCTCGCCGTGCCAGGCCTCGCCGGCCTGGATCGTCGACCACAGGTCGTGGTAGACGCTGTCCGGCATGCGGCCCGACTTCAGGATCCGCGGCGTCCGCCCGATCGCCTCCTCCAGGGAATAGCCCGTGACCTCGACGAACTTCGAGTTGACGTACTCGATGACCCCGTTCGGGTCGGTGATGATGACGCTGGCCGGACTCTGCTCGGTTGCCTCGAACAGCTTGCGCAGCTCCACCTCCTGGCGCTTGCGCTGGGTGATGTCGCGCACGACGCCGCGCAGACCGGTCATCCGGCCGTCCTCCATCACCGGCACGGACTTCAACGAGACCTGCGTGGGATGGTCACTGCCGTTGCGCACCACCGCCTCGAGTTCATCGGGAGTCTCCCCGCGGCTCAGCTGGGCGAGGATCGCGGCCTGGTCACCGTGGTCGCCGCCGAAGCGGAGCCGGTCGAACAGCAGCACCCCGCCCAGGCCCTCGACCGTCCCGCCCAGGATGCGCGCCATCTCGGCGTTCAGGAAGCTGAGCCGGCCCTCCTCGTCGGTCACGAAGAAGCCGTCGTTGATCTCGGTGACCAGCCGGCGGTACTTGTCCTCGGAGCGGCGCAGCGCGTCCTCGAATTCCCACTTGCGCACCTGCGGCCACATGCTGTTCAGGAACAGCTGCAGCTGCCGGATGTCGCTCTGGTCGTAGGGCTCCTCCTTGTTGCCGACCCCGAGCACGCCGACCGCCCGGTTGCCGTCGAGGATCGGCACGCTCATGTGCCGCCGGACCTCGACGTGCCCCTCCGGCATGTTGCCGTTGCCGATGGCCTCGCCGAAGTCGTTGTGGACCGCCGGCTCGCCGGTGCGCACGCTGTCGGCCCAGACTCCGGCCTGTTCCAGGGGGTAGTGCATGTCCTGGGGCGCGGTGCAATAACGGAGCGCCTGCTGGGACCAGCAGTTCAGGCGGATGAACTGGCCATCCTGGTCGAAGTAGTGCAGGTAGCCGATCTCGCTGCCGGTGAGCTTGAGCACCTCCTCGACCGCGATCCGCTCCAGGTCGTCGGCCCCGGCCGACTCCTGCTCCGCCAGGTAGAGCAGCGAGGTCAGCCGCTCCTCGTCCCTGCCGTGCTCGATCTCCGAGTTCTTGCGCGCGGTGATGTCGATGAAGGTCACCGCGACGCGCCGGAGCTCGCCGTGCTCGCTGAACTCGGGGAAGGCGTTCACGTAGACCCAGGTCACCGGGCGGTCGCCGGGGTGGCGAACGCCCACGATCTGGCCGCGCAGGACCTCGCGGCGGCTCAGGACCAGGTTGACCGGGTACTCCTCCAGCGGCATCCGCTCGCCGTCCTCGCGCTGGAAGCACCAGGTGGGGTCGACCGCCTTCTTGCCGATCATCTCGTCGGGGCTCAGCCCCAGGATCTCGGTGGCGCGGCGGTTGAAGAGCTGGATGCTCGTGTCCGGCGCGTGCACCACCACGCCGGCCTCCAGGTTCTCGAGCAGCTGCCGGAACTCCCGCTCGCTCGATGACAGGGCGAGGTTGATCCGCTCCAGCCCCTCGGTGCGCTCCTCCACCAGCTCCTGGAGGTTCTCCTGGTGCTGCTTCAGCTCGGCCTCGATCCGCTTGCGGTTGCTGGCGTCGCGCAGGAACACCAGGAAGCAGCCGCCGCGGATGTCCGAGAACTGCACGCTGACCTCGACGTCGACCAGGTGGCCGTCCTTGTGCTGGTGGCGGGTCTCGAAGCGGTCGTAGCCGTCGCGCTCGATCCGGCGGATGCGGTCGGCGACCTCGTCGTCCGACTCGACCGCCTCGATGTCCGGCACGCCCATCTTCAGCAGCTCCGCCTCCGAGTAGCCGATCATCTCGGCGTAGGCCGGGTTGACGTCGATGATCTGGCCTCGTCGATCGACGATCCAGAAGCCGTCGATCGAGGTCTCGACGATGGAGCGGTACTGCTCCTCGGAGCGCTTGCGCTCGCTGATGTCCCGCGCCACCATCACCACCGCCCGCTTGCCGTCGATCTCGCCGCGCAGCGGGGAGGTCCGCCCCTCGAAGTCCATCCTGCCGGCGGGGACCTCGATGGTGTACTCGAGGACCTGGCTCTCGCCGGACTCGACCGTGCGGCGGATCAGGCTCAGGAAGCGCTCGGCCTGCGGCGGCTCGAACACCTCGGTCAGGTTCCTGCCGCGCAGCTCCTCCGCCCCCCGGACCAGGAGCTGCTCGTCGGCGGTCAGGATCTCGACGTACCGACCATCCTCGTCGAGCACGAAGATCAGGTCGGGGATCGCCTCGCCGATCGAGCGCAGCCTGGCCTCGCTGCTCTCCAAGGCCAGCCCCGCTTGCTTGCGCTCGGTGATGTCGAGCACGGTGCCGATGCCGCGGACCGGCTGGCCGTCGGCGTCGGTCTCGAGCTCGGCGCGCTCGTGGACCCAGAGCGTCTCGCCGTCGACGACGACCCGATGCTCGATGTCGTAGCGCTCGCCGCGCAGGGCCTTGCTCCAGGCCTCGTCGACCATGCTCCGGTCCTCGGGGTGGACCCGGTCGAGGAAGTCGGCGTAGCTCAGGGGCTGGCCGGGGGCGACGCCGAACAGCCGGTAGGTCTGATCCGACCAGCTCAGCGAGTCCTGCTCCAGGTCGAGGACCCAGCTCCCCATGTTGGCGACCTGCTGGGCTAGGTCCAGCTCGCGCTCCCGCTGACGCAAGGCCGCCGCCGCCGCCGCCTGGACCTCCTCGGCCTCGACCTGGGCCTGGATGTCGTCGAGGACCGCGATCAGGAACTTCGGCTCACCGGCCTCGGACCGCACCGAGGAGGCGGTGAGCTCGACCCACCGGGGTTCGCCGTCCGGGCGCACCAAGCGCTTGCGCAGCGACACCCGATCACGCTCGCCGCTCATCAGCTCCTGGATGACCGGCGAGTTGGTGTCGGGGTCGCCGGGGAAGGTGATGTCGGGCACCCCGAGCTGGAGGACCTCCTCCTCGGGGCGGCCGACGATCTGGCAGAAGGCCGGGTTGACGCGCAGGAACCGACCGCCCGCGCCGACATGGCAGATCCCGACGGGAGCGGCTTCGAAGGTGGCCCGGTAGGGGTCCGTCGAGCGCTCCAGCTCGTGACTCACGGCCTGACTCGCTCCGTTCCGGCGAGGGTCGGCCGGCTCCACCGCGGCCGAGAGGCGCGGCCTGGGGGCAGATGCCAGCGCGGAGGAGGGCAGACCATGACTGGTTCACCGGAACTCGCCGAGCTCCTCCGCCGGCGCTGCGGCCGGGAGTGGGGGTACCGGCGGGGCGTCCGGCCTCTGAATTCTGCCTCAGGACCGCCCAGGAGGCCTCCATTCCCTCCTCCTCCCGACGAGATCCGCGATCCTGGGGTAGGATCAAGGGTCCGACGCAGGGCGCCCCCACCCTGAACGGTCCATCCTCCCGGCTCCCTTGCCGGCACCGTCATGTCCTGGCGCCCGACCTCCCCCCCCTGCCTCCCCGGCCGCGCGCGCGCTCGTCGCCGCCCTCCTCCTGTCGCCGCTGCTGCCGGCCCAGGGCGGCCCGCCGAACGACTACGTCTGCGCCTGGACCTTCGACGAGGGCCAGGGCGCGGTCCTGAACGACTCGGGCCCCCACGGCTTCCACGGCGACATCTACGGCGCCGCCTGGACCACCGGCGCCATCGGCGGCGCGCTCGAGTTCAACGGCACGAGCGACTACGTCGAGATCACCGACGGCAACGGCTACCCGGATCCGATCGGCGACCTCACCCAGGGCACGATCTCGGTCTGGTTCCGCTTCGACAACACGCCGGGGCCGAACCAGATCCACCCGATGGCCTACCTGGGCGACGGCGTCGGCGGCGCGACCAACTCGAGCCTGATCCTCGAGGTCGGCCACTTCAGCTACGACACCCAGGCCTACTACACGGTCGTCACCGACAACGCCTTCATCCCGCAGTGCTTCGACAGCATGATCAACCTGCGGCAGGACGAGTGGCACCACTTCGTGGCGGTCACCGGCCCGGGCTACAACACCGGTTACATCAACGGCGTCGAGCTGGTCAACCGCTTCTACAACTTCGGCACGGCGGAGGACGACTACTTCTTCGACGACATCGTCAACAAGGCGGTGATGTGGCTCGGCCGCGGCTTCCTCTATTCGGTGCCGCGCGAGCAGTGGTACGACGGCGCGATCGACGAGCTCATGATCTGGGACCGGCCGCTGAGCGCGCAGGAGGTCCGCGACTACTACGAGTCGGTGATGGGCCCGACCTTCGACGTCGAGATCACCGCCCCGGCGCACGGCGACGCGGTCTCCGGCGTGGTCTCGATCGACGGCGTCTCGACCCGCATCGACCCGGCCGGGGGCGCGGTCGACGTGTCGATCGACGGCGGCGACTTCCTGCCGGCGACCGGCGTGAGCCCGTGGAGTTACAGCTGGGACACCAGCGGCCTGGCGGACGGCTGGCGCCACATCCGGGTGCGCGCGGTCTCGAGCATGAACGACCCGGCGGTGTTCACCTCGGCCGAGGTCTACGTCGACAACACCGGCGTCGGCACCCTGGTCGAGATCAGCTCGCCGGCCGACGGCGACGTGGTCTGGGGCCCGACCACCGTCTCGGGCAACTCGGTCCACGCCAGCGCGGTGTCGGTCTCGGTCGACGGCGGCCCCTTCCTGCCGGCGACCGGCCTCGGCTTCTGGAGCTTCGACTTCGACGCCTCCACCCTGAGCCACAGCCACCACCAGATCACCGCCCGCGCCGACGACGGCCAGGGCGGCTGGGTCGAGACCACCTCCCACGTGATCGCCAACCCCGAGTCGCCGCCGCCGCCGACCGCGCACGACCTGGTGCCCGGCTCCCCGGTGGCCGGCGGCAACGCCCTCGCGCCGCCGCGGCTGGACTTCGGCGCCGCCGGCACGGTCTACGTCGAGATCTTCGGCCACAGCGAGAACCGCGGCTACGCCGACGAGCTGCAGGCGCTGCTCGACGCCGACGCGCCGAACGGCTTGCAGTACGTAGTCAGCAACCACTGGATCGCCGGCCACGAGCTGTGGCAGTGGGTCACCCCCGGCACCCCGGGCTACCAGGCGATCGACAACCTGTTGGCCAACCTGCAGGGGCCGACCGTCGCGCTGCTGCTGGTGAGCAACAACGCCACCCACCCGATCGGCGCGCCGGACCTGGCCGACCCCAACTACGCCCGCTTCGTCAACGAGTGCGGCCAGCTCGCCGACCACCTCTACGCCGGCGGCGCCGGGGTGCAGGCGGTCTACTTCTCCGCCCACCGCATGAAGCCGGCCAACCTCATGCCCTGCTGGTACGAGAACCTGGCGGTGGCCGAGGTCATGGCCGACGCCGAGGCCATCGGCCGCGCCTTCGTGCGGCCCGGTCCCGAGCAGCACAAGCTGCACTGGGATCAGTACCCCGAGGCCTACGACGTCGACTTCGCCCACACCAGCCAGGTGGGGGACGAGCTGATGGCCGCGGCCTGGCACGGCGTCCTGAAGAAGGACCTCAACGGCAGCTTCGACCTGTCGGCCTCGGCGGTGGTGCACGACAGCGTGGCGAGCTTCACCGTCACCGGAGCGGCGGCCGATCGCTGGACCTACCTGACCTACGGCCTCGGCGGCCTGGGCAGCACCCCGGTGCCGCAGCTGCACCTGGTCAGCGATCTGCTGGATCCGGTCCTGGCCGGCAACGCGCGCAAGACCGACGCCGCCGGGGCGACCACCTGGGCGCTGCCGATCCCGCGCAACATCGCCGGCTGGCACCTCTGGCTGCAGGCGCTGCAGAACTACCAGAAGAGCAACGCGATCGAAGTGATCGTGCAGTGAGCGCCGCTCGGGCGGCGCGGCTCAGCCCGCTCGCTCCCGCTCAGCGCGCGTGGCTGCCGTCGCACCACGGCGCCTTGGCGGTCTTGCCGCAGGCGCACCAGGCCACCTGCTTGGCCTCGGTGATCTCCACCTTCACCGGCTTGTGCTCGGTCCCCCGGTGGCTGCCGTCGCAGCGCGGGTGGGTGGCGGCCAGGCCGCAGCTGCACCAGGCGTAGCGGCCGGGCTCGCAGCGCTCGACCACGGGGCCGTCCGCTCCTCGCGCCGGCGGGTCATTTTTGGCCGGAATCTGGTCTCGGTCGGAGTCGCTCATGGCCGCAGTCTAGCCCGGGGCGGGGTAGAATCCCGGGATGCGGAAGAGCGCGCTTACCCTCGTTCTGGGCTTCGTTCTGGCCTCCTGTGGCGGCGAGGATCCCGCCCCGGCCCCCGGCACCAACGGCGCCCCCTCGGCCGCCGGCCGGCCGGACGGCCCGATGCCGGTGATCCTGGTCAGCCTGGACACCTGCCGGCCCGACCGACTGACCCCCTACGGCGCCCCCAGCCGCAACTCGCCCTACCTCGAGGCGCTGGCGAAGGAGTCGGTCACCTTCACCAACTGCATCTCCCAGAGCAGCAATACCGGTCCGGCGCACCGCAGCCTCTTCACCGGGCAATTCGTTCACCGTCACAAGCACCTGCCGGGCCAGTACATGCGCTCTCCGTATTCGTGGGCCGGGCTGATGGCCGAGGCCGGGTACGAGACTGCGGCCTTCACCGGCGGCGGCTTCCTGGGCGAGGGCCTGGGCTTCGAGGACGGCTTCCAGACCTACGTCAGCAAGGACGAGAACCGCACCAAGGCCTACCGGCGCGGCTTCAAGACCATCCTGCCCCAGACCGAGGCCTGGTACGACGCCCGGGGCGACAAGAACAAGCCCTTCTTCTTGTTCTTGCACACCTACGACATCCACTGCCCCTATTACCCCGAGGAGCCGATCCGCTCGCGCTTCCGCGGCGACTTCGACAACCCGGAGTTCGACATCCTCGCCCTGTGCGGCCGCGAGGAGTTCGACCAGTACATGAAGGCGGATCGCCACGAGCTGCCGGTCGAGCAGCACCAGGCCAACATGGACCACCTGCGGGACATGTACGACGGCGGCATCCGGATGACCGACGAGCACTTCGGGCGCTTCCTCGAGAAGCTCCGGGCCGACGGCACCCTCGACCGCAGCCTGCTGATCGTGACCAGCGACCACGGCGAGAGCCTCGGTCGGCTGCGCCCCTACATCGGGCACAACCACCTGTGGGAAGAGCAGTTGCAGGTCCCCCTGATCGTCCGCTTCCCGGGCGGCCGGTTCGCCGGCACGGTCAGCGACGAGCCGACCATGCTGATCGACCTGCTGCCGACCGTGCTCGATTACGCCGGCGTGGACCAGCCCGAGGGCATCCAGGGCGACAGCCTGATGCCCCTGCTCGAGTCCGCCCGCTCGTACAACGATGAGCGCTTGCGCATCGCCCAGTTCAACGACCGCCTGACCTTCCGCTTCGACGAGCGCTGGAAGGTCCACGTGCGCGAGACCGAGGGCAACACCGGCAAGATCAAGCTGTTCGACATGGTCGCCGACCCGTGGGAGCAGAAGAGCCTGGTCGCCGACCCCAATCGCATCGACGAGGCCCAGGCGGTGATCCAGGACCTGGTGCCGCGCTTCCAGGACTGGCTCAAGGTGCACCGCGAGGACGACGCCCGCTTCGTCGGCCAGATCATCGAGGGGGAGCTGTCCGAGGAGGTCGCCGCCGACCTCAGCGAGCTCGGCTACGCCGAGGGCGACGAAGACGAGTAAGTCGGTGCGGACCTAGGCGCGACAGCCGCCCTAAGTCAGGGCGGCAGAAGGAGAGAGTGCAGTCCCCGAGGCTTAATAGCACTGTTTTCGTGTCGGATTAGGGCTTGCCTGGGCGGGGCCCGGGTTTAAGTGCTGGGCGGTTGCCTTGAACCGGCTCCGCGGGCAGTCCGCGTCCGGGGGAACGAGGCGCCGCGCTCTCATGAACCAGCCCTCGCCCGCATCCGCCATCACCCTCCTTGCGGCCAGCGCCTGCCTCCTCCTGTGTGCGCAGTGCGACGACCCGGTCGCTCCGCCGGAGCCCTCGGACTCGGCCGCCGCGCCGACCGCCGAGCTCGCAGCCGGCCCGTCGCCGCCCGCGGCCGGGCCCGTCGTCGCCTCGGCCCAGGAGCCGGAGATCACGGTGCCCGAGGAGTCGAAGCGTTGCGTCGAGTGCCACACCAAGGAGAGCCCGGGCATCGTCAGCCACTGGCGCGACTCCGCCCACGCGGCCATGGACGTGGCCTGCCTGGATTGTCACCAGGCCGAGGAGGGCGAGCCCGACGCCTGGAAGCACGAGGGGGTGGTGATCGCCACCATCGTCACGCCGCTCGATTGCGCCGAGTGCCACGAGACCGAGCAGGAGGAATTCGCCGCCAGCCACCACTCTCGCGCCGGCGAGATCCTCCACTCGCTCGACAACCGCCTGGCCGAGGTCACCGAGGGCTACCGCGGCGAGTTCAACCCGCACAGCCCGACGCCGGGCCGGCCGGGCATCGACATGGCCAACGGCTTCGCCAGCGCCAACTCGGGCTGCAAGCAGTGCCACGGCTCGAAGATCGCGCTCGAGGGCACCGACGGCAGCCGCATCACCGTCGACGAGCTCGCGCCCGACGAGGACGGCATGCCGACCAACCTCGAGGTCGCGGCCAAGATCAAGCGCGACCAGAACGGCAAGCCGGTGCTGATCAGCGGCGACTGGCCGAACACCGGCATCGGCCGCTTCAACCTCGACGGCTCGGCCGGCTCCTGCACCGCCTGCCACAGCCGCCACGACTTCAGCTCGCGCCGCGCGCGCCAGCCCGAGAACTGCGGCAAGTGCCACCTCGGCCCGGACCACCCGCAGAAGGAGGTCTACGAGGAGTCCAAGCACGGCATCGCCTACCGCGACCTGAAGGACAAGCTCGCCCTCGACGGCGAGGAGTGGGTGCTCGGCGTCGACTACGACGCCGCCCCGACCTGCGCCACCTGCCACATGTCGGGCAACGCCCGCAACGACGGCACCATCACCCACGACCCGGGCGAGCGCATCTCCTGGACCAACCGCCCGCCGGTGTCGGCGGCGATGGACACCATCAACGGCTCGGTGGTCAAGGAGACCGACCCGCTGAAGCGCCGCAAGCTGATCCAGGCCGCCAAGGCCGAGGGCAGCTTCGACAGCGCCGCCGCCAAGCGCGAGCGCATGACCCAGGTGTGCCTCAACTGCCACGCGCCGGGCTACGTCGACAGCTTCTACGAGCAGTACGACGACTACATCGTGCTCTACAACGAGAAGTTCGCCAAGCCGGGGCTGAAGATCATGAAGGCGCTGTGGGCCGAGGGCGTGATCACCAAGCCGCAGTTCGACGACGAGATCGAGTGGACGTGGTTCTACCTCTGGCACCACGAGGGCCGCCGCGGCCGCCACGGCGCCTCGATGATGGCGCCGGACTACGCCCACTGGCACGGCATGTACGAGGTCGCCGAGCGCTTCTACATGGAGCTGCTGCCGCAGGCCCGCCACGCCTGCGAGGAGGCCAGCGCGCACGGCAACGCCGCCGGCGCCGAGAAGGTCCTGGCCCTGATCGAGGAGATCCTCGCGCGGCCGGAGCACGAGTGGTTCGACGCCGAGAAGTCCGCCGCCGAGGGCTTCGACCACTACAAGTAACCACCCCCCGACACGCTCCCCCCGAGCCTCCCCGCGACATGCCCATCATCGGCGCCTACGCCACCGTCCGCCCGGCGGACCGGGAGGCGGTGGCCCGCAGCCTCGCCGCCCTGCCGGAGGTCGAGGTCGTGCCCGCCGAGGACCTGGACAAGGTCGGCATGGTGGTCGAGGCGCCGAGCCTGCGCGCCGCGCGCGACTTGCTCGAGGGGAGCGTGCAGGCCACCGACGGCGTGCTCGCCGTGTGGCCGGTCTACGTGAACGCGGAGGACGAGTTCGATCCTCAGGAGACAACCAACGATGAAAGCCAGCCGTCGTGATTTCATACGCACCAGCGCAGTCGCCGCCGTGGTCGGCGCGACCGGCGCCGCGTGCACCAAGAAGGAGGGGGCCGCCACCACGGCCGCCGCGCCCGCCAAGGTCGAACCCGACCAGTGGGTGAAGTCGGTCTGTCGTTATTGCGGCACCGGCTGCGGCGTCGTGCTCGGGGTGAAGGGCGGCAAGCTCGTCTCCTTGCGCGGCGACGTCGAGCACCCGAGCACCAAGGGACTGGTGTGCATGAAGTCCCTGTTCCTGCCCAAGGTCGTCAACCACCCCGACCGCCTGACCACGCCGCAGATCCGCAAGGGCGGCGAGCTGGTCGACGCGAGCTGGGAGGAGGCCATGACCCTGGTGTGCGACAAGTTCGCCGACACCATCAAGGCCAACGGCCCCAACTCGGTCGCCTACTACGGCTCCGGCCAGTGCATGACCGAGGAGAGCTACCTCGCCAACCGGCTGTTCAAGGGCGGCATCGGCACCAACAACGTCGAGGGCAACCCGCGGCTCTGCATGGCCAGCGCGGTGGGCGGCTACGTCAGCACCTACGGCAAGGACGAGCCGATGGGGTGCTACGACGACATCGACGACGCCGAGGTCTTCTTCCTGGTCGGGTCGAACACGGCCGAGTGCCACCCGATCATCCTCGACCGGATCCTGGCCACCAAGGCCGACCGGCCGGCGGTGAAGGTGATCACGCTCGACCCGCGCAAGTCGCCGCTGCAGGGCATGTCCGACCTCTACCTGCAGCCGAAGCCCGGCTACGACCTGGCGGTATTCCACGCCATGGCGCAGGTGATCATCGCCGAGGGGCTCTACGACCCCGAGTTCATCGACGCCAACGTGCAGTTCAAGGGCGCCGACGGCGGCACCGACTTCGAGGGCTACAAGAAGTTCCTCGAGGACTTCACGCCCGACAAGGCCGAGGCCATCTGCGGCGTGCCGGCGGCCGACATCCGTAAGGCGGCGCGCATGTTCGCCCAGGGCCCGAGCATGTCCTTCTGGACCATGGGCCTGAACCAGCGCATCACCGGCGTCTGGGCCAACAACCTGATGCACAACCTGCACCTGATCACCGGCCTGATCGGCAAGCCGGGGTCGACGCCCTTCTCGCTGACCGGCCAGCCCAACGCCTGCGGCGGCGTGCGCGACACCGGCAGCCTGTCGCACATCCTGCCCTACGGCCGGGTGGTCAAGAAGGCCGAGCACCGCGAGGTGATCGAGAAGCTGTGGGGCTGCGCCCCCGGCACGATCCAGGACAAGCCTGGCCTCAACACCATCGAGATGTTCAAGGCGCTGGGCCGCGACGAGATCCAGGCCATGTTCGTCACCACCACCAACCCCGCGCAGTCGCTGCCGAACGCCGGCGCCTACCGCGACGCGATGGGCAAGCCGCGGCCGAACAAGCCCTTCATCGTGGTGGCGGACATCTTCGACACCGAGACCACCAAGCTGGCCGACGTCGTGCTGCCGGCGGCGATGTGGGCCGAGAAGACCGGCGTCTTCGGCATGTCCGAGCGCCGCTACCAGCTCCACCCGAAGGTGACCGACGCCCCCGGCGAGGCCCGCTCGGACTTCGACATCCTGCTCGACCTGGCCAAGGGCCTGGAGGAGCGCGGCGTCGTGCCGAAGGGCTACATCGGCGGCAAGTTCAACAGCACCGACGACATGTGGGAGGAGATCCTGCTGGCCGGCAAGGGCACGCCCTACGACTTCGCCGGCATGACCCGCGAGCGGCTCAAGAAGGAGCGCGGCCTGCGCTGGCCGTGCCCCGACGAGACCCACCCGGGCACCGCGCGCCGCTTCGTCAAGGGCGACGACCCGCTGCTCGACGGCGACTCCAGCCGCCAGGACGGCGAGACCAAGTTCTACGCCGCCGCCGACCAGAAGGCGATCGTCTGGCTGCGCCCGATCAAGGGTCCGGCCGAGCCCTGCGACGACGAGTACCCCTACAGCCTGTCGACGGGCCGCGTGGTCGAGCACTGGCACACCGGCACCATGACCATGCGCTGCAAGGAGCTCGAGCGCACCTACAAGAAGTGCTACTGCGAGATCCACCCGGACGACGCGGCCAAGCTCGGCGTGAAGAGCGGCGACCCGGTGAAGGTCACTTCCCGGCGCGGCTCGCTCACGGTCGAGACCCGCGTGGTGCCGCACCCGCAGCCTGGCACCTGCTTCATCCCGATGCACTGGGAAGACGCCCTCGTCAACCTCGTGACCATCGACGCCTACGACCCGGGCTCGAAGCAGCCCGAGTTCAAGATCTGCGCTGTCCAGCTGGCCAAGGCCTGAAGGAGGAACGAACGATGAAACGCTACCTGCTTCCCGCGCTGCTGCTGGCGGCCCTGTTCGCCGGCGGTTGCACCAAGGAGGAATCCACCCAAAGCGCCGGGGCGCCGGTCCAGCCGGCGAGCAACGACCCGACCGCCTTCGAGGTGCAGTTCGCCGGCGGGGCCTTCCCGCCGCCGATGCCCGCCGACGACGACCACGAACCGAGCTGGCGCGACTCCTGGCTGAAGGAGACCTGCATGAGCTGCCACGAGAACGGCGACAACGACGCGCCGCTGATCGTGCACGACGGCATGCCGGAGCTTCAGCTCAAGGTGAAGTGCCGGACCTGTCACACCGTCAACTGAACCCGAGCTTTCCCGACCCCTGACCCGGATGGAGGGTGAGCGGAGCACCCGCCGCCAGTGGCTGGCCTCGGCCGGCTGGCTGGTCGGCGCCGCGATCGGCGGCGGACTGCTCCGCGGGACCCAAGCGCGCCCGGCGGCCTGGTTGAGGCCGCCGGGCGTCTCCGGTTCCGAGGCCGACTTCCTGGCCGCCTGCATCCGCTGCGGCCGTTGCGTACAGGCCTGCCCCTTCGACACCCTGGCCCTGGCCGGGATCGGCGCCGGCGCCAGCGCTGGAACCCCCTGGCTGGACGCCCGGGCCGTGCCCTGCCACCTCTGCAAGGGCGAGGACTCGCTGCTCTGCATCGACGCCTGCCCGAGCGGCGCGCTGGCCCCGGTCGCGGGCACCCGCGCGATCCGGATGGGCGTGGCCGAGCTCGACCTCGAGCAGTGCCTGGCCTGGAACCGCCAGATCTGCCGCGTCTGCTGGCGCGCCTGCCCGCTGCCCGACGAGGCGATCCGCTTCGACCCCCTCGGCCGGGTCGAGATCGTGGCCGAGGCCTGCATCGGCTGCGGCCTGTGCGACTGGGCCTGCCCGACCGAACCCAGCGCGATCCGGATGATCCCCGAGGCGGCCCGGCCGGCCGGGGAGCGGCGGGACCTGGCCGCGGAGCCGACGGAGCCGCGATGAGCCTCCGCCTCGCGCGCCGCCTCAGCGCCGCGGCCTTCTTCGCCGCCCTGATCGCCATTGGCCGCGGCTGGCTGCCGGGGGTGCAGGGGGCCTTCCCCTCGGTCGACTGGTGGGGATTGACCCTGGCCGACCCCCTGGCGGTGCTCGAGACCGCCGCCGCCAGCCGCCGGCTCGAGCCGGAGCTGCTGCTCGGCGGCCTGCTCGTGGCCCTGCCGGCGCTGATCCTGGGCCGGGTCTTCTGCGGCTGGCTGTGCCCCCTGGGCCTGGTCCTGGAACTCCAAGACCCCCTCCGCGAACGCTTCCGCAAGTGGCTTCCTGAGCGCAGCTTGCCACGAAGCTGGAAATACGGCTTGGCGCTCGCCTGCGTGGCCGGCAGCGCCGCCGCCGGCTTCCCGCTGTTCCAGTCGGTGTCGCCGATCAACTGGCTCGTTTGGGGGGCCGGGGCCGGCGCCGGCCTGGAGTGGCTGCTGGTGGCGGGGGTCCTGGCCCTGGAATGGGCCTTCCGGAGGGCCTTCTGCGCCTCCTTGTGCCCGGTGGGGGCGGTCCACGCCCTGCTCGGCCGCTGGTCCCGCTTCCGGATCCTGGTGGGGGAGGCCGCCGGCCGCCCCGGCTGTCGCCGCTGCAGCCGCGCCTGCCCGCTCGGCATCCCGGTCATGGAGGAACACGTCCAGGCCGGCGCCGCGGCCGTGACCGACCCGGATTGCAGCCGCTGCGGGGACTGCGCCGAGGCCTGCCCCAGGACGGTGCTCGTGCTGGGTTTCGGCCCCTCGGGCGGGGCCCCGGCCGGCGAGTCTTCCACAGACTTATCCACAATTGCCTCAAAGGGCCACTCATACGAAGTCTGAAAGACCACTTCGGAGCGCTTTCCCCAGCTTCTCCACAATCGGGTGGAAATCGCAGGTCTCCGGGAGTCCCTTTTTCTTCAGGATTTGTGCCGACTCTCGAGGCCAGGGATCGGTGTTCTCCACAATTGTGGGGAATCCCTGAGACTCCTGAGAAAGGCCCTCCGAATTCGGCCCGCGGGAGCACTTTCCACTAGTTATCCACACGCTCATCCACGATCCCGGGGAGCCCCGCGGCAGGAAACCAAGTTCCTACCGGGGCTCAACGCCGGGTCTCCCTCGGAGGGTAGAAAAGCGGCCGACTGCGCTCCCCCCAAAAAGTCGCACAGTCGGCCTACCGATTAGCAAGGGAGGTCGGCGCCCCTCCCCGGGACGCCTTCCCGCATCCGCCCGTTCGGCAACAGGCAGACGCTGCATGGGTTATCAGGCAGACTTACGCCCTCCTCAAGGCGAGGTTTCGAGAATCCTCGGCGAAGGCCGAGATCCTCGGCGCAGGTCTTCCACCTGGGAATGGGGCATTTTGGGCCAAATTTTTGGCCCCGCAGGCTCTCCGAGATTGGAGAGTGAAGGAAGCCTCTCTTCGAGGTTCGAGCCCGCTCCCTTCGGGCGACCTCTTATTGCCAGATCTCTGCCCCCCATGGATCGAAGCCACCACATCCGGATTGCTCCGGCGAACACTCCCACCTTGGTCAGGGAGTGGCTGCTCACGAAGCGAGCCTTTCAAGCCTTCCAGAACCTGCCCGAGACGGAGCGTTACTCGCACCTCGGCAAGTTGTTCGAGCGCGTTGAGCCCTGGATCAAACGTGGGATCCGCGTCGCTGTCGTTCGGCACTTCCTCGTTCTTCCGGAAGAATTCCTCCTTGCCCGTTTGTTCGCCAAGGCCGCCAAGCGAGACGCATTGCATGACACTCATGAGGCGTTCGGACTCTGGATCGAATCGCGCATCTTGCGCGACCTCGCTGACCCTGAGGATCAGCTCGGCGTCGTGAACGGCGCCTCCGGAGAGCCGAGCGCGGAACTCCAGGGGCGCTTCAACCAGCTGCCGACCGCCGATCGCGCGATCTTGTTTCTCTACTTGATCGAGAAGAGGAACCCAGCACAGGTCGCTCGAGCCACTGGCATCCTTCCGGCTGAGATCCGCGCCAGCCTGCTCAGGATCTGGCAGGTACTCACCCGCGGAATCGATGAGCTTCACCTGCCTAAGGGTTGGCGAGCTCCCGAATTCCTGGCCGAGTCGGCAGTCCAAGAGCAGGCCGACCACGAGCAGGAATGACCCAGGCCTTGCTCCTCCGTGCTGCGGGCGCCTACGCCGATGAGGTCGCTCGGCACCTCGGGCTGCTCACCTTGAAGGCGTCGGTGCTCGCTGGACTCCGGATCCAGGACGGGAACAAGTACGCTCCAGACTCCAGGCTGATCCCCAAGGACCCTCAACGGTTGTTCGCCAGCCTCCGAAGCGCATGGCGTGAATACCACAGCCTCGGCAGCAACCTTGTCTCCTACCTCGAGGACCGCCACCAGATGGAGATCCGCCTAGAGCAGATGGCCGAAACCGACAACTGGAACGACCCCTTGGCCTTGGCGACGGTTGCCGCCTCTCTTCGGGCTTTTGATCCTCTTGCGCTCATCACTCTTGCGGCGAATGGAATGAGAGTAGGATCCCTCCAAATTGCTGAACCTGCATTAGCCGCACTCATTGGCCGGCCGGGGCTCTCACACTCCATTAGATCTCGGGCACTCCGAAATATGGCTGGACTTGAGGAAAAGAGAGGGGACCTTCCTCGCGCAGTCGAATTGTCTAGGCTTGCCGCGGAAGCTGACCCGACGTGCACCCTAGCGAGAGTAGACTTTTTTGCCTACGGGTGGAAGTTCGGTTCGGCAGCATGATGGAGTCGCTTGGGGAGCTGCCGCGTGACAGGAACCTGAGGCTGCGATGACGCGAAACAACCGGTCCCATTGGAGCCAGGTAGCTAAGGCCGCCCTCCTTTGTCTTTGTTGGTTGGCCCTACTGGGCTCCCAACCATTGCGTGCAGGTGGTGGGCAGCACGAGGGCCGAGCTGCGTCTCCCTCCAATGGAGATCCTGGTGGTGGAACGGACCCCGTTACGGGCCACATCGGAGGAGTGAAGGAGAGGAGTCGGCAAGGCCCTGGTAGACGGTGAGAATCTCGAAGCATTGGTACTTGGCATTTGTTGGCTTCGGGGTCATCACTGCCCTCGTGCTCCTCGATAGGAGCGAGGAGTACGATCCAGCTATCTCGGATGCTTCCCGCCCAATTACCGGAGATTCTAGCCAGTCCTCAATCTCCGCCGATCATGACGGAAGAAACCAAACGCTACAGGTGACCCCTGGCGGTGAAGCTCCAGGAACTCCCGCAAGAAATGAGGAAGCCAGGTCTTGGACCGGGGGGCAGCCCAGTCCCCGTCAGGTTGTGCGATTTATGGGTAGTGGAGACGAGAGGGAACTTGATGGAGTGCTCCACTTGCTACAGGTTTCGCCCAGGATTCAGGAATTCGTGGACGGAGACATCGGCTTTAATGGGGACGACCTTCTCAGGCTTGAGGAGCACTCGACAGTGCCTGTTATCGATGGGGTTGCTGAGTGTCCTGATGTCTTCAGTGGGATGGAGTATTTAGTATGGCCAGACATCCAAAAGCACGAAGTGTCGGCTCGTTATTTGAGCTTCCAGGGCGAGGAAGTCACTTGGAGGCTGAGCAGTGCCGATGGGTTGCGGGTCCGAGTGGAGGATGCAAACAGGAGCCCGGTCGAGGGCATCGCCGTTCGGGTTTTCTATTCAGTCGCGGATACCAAATACTTAGGGTATTCCTGGAGGGAGAAATTACAGCGGAAGTTCTTCTTCTGGGAGGAGAAAACGAACGCTGCAGGTGAAGTCCTTCTTGGCCAGCCGCTCTCTATGCCAATGACCGTCGCTTGCGAGCATATTGACGGGTTAAATTTCGAGGTGGAGTATGAGGCAAGTGATGGAGATCACATTGTCCTAATGGCGACGCGAGGATTCTCTGTGTACGGCAAGGTAGTTGATGGGGAACAGAGTCCTGTTGCGGGTGGATTTGTCGGTTTCCTATACATGGGTAATGGGCGCACGGAGGATGCGGGGAGTACGAAGGTGAAGGAGGATGGCACCTATGTTTGTACGGATGTTTCAGCTGAGCATCCTGCGATCTTGGCTGTGGCCTTCAAAGATGGCTTCGCCGTGGACCACCACCTCATCCAGCGGCCGCGAACTGGTGATAATGTCGAACTTAACTTTGTGTTGAATCCGGCCATCGCTTTTCAGATGAGGTTTGTGACTCCCAGTGGAGTACCGCTCCACGGCATCGATGTGATGGCCTCCAGGGATGGTTATGACTGGGTACCCGGGATGTACACATCTGATCAGAATGGACTTGTTAGCACCGATGATGCCTTTGTTCCTGGAGAGGTCTGTCTATTGCAATGGTGGTCTGACTATTGGAGAGGGCCGGAGATGACAGTCCTGGTCCCCACCGCAGGAGAGGTAGTTGATGTTGTTCTGCCGCCAATGGGTTCATTCTCCAGGCTTAACCTGCATCAGAATCTCCCAGTAGGCCTTGAGTCGTTCGAGGTTGAGTTTCACCCAAGGTCAAACTGGGATAATTCATATGCGACATGGATTGATCAGCGGGCTAGGAGCCCTTGGATTCCGACTGGGCCGTGCACGGTTTCTTTGGTGAGCAAGGATGGGATGCGTTGGGATTGGGATGTTGTGATAGGTGAGGGCGACAATGGCTTACTCACCCTGCCTCAAGTGTTAACTGACACATTGCGCTTCGAGCTTCCTGAGCCGGAAGACGGTCCTTGGGAGGTGCGGCTATTGAATTCTCGGGGATATCGCAGCGACCCGATTGCCATTCATGGAGGTGGTGCCGAGATCCCTATATCAGTAGGGCGTCACGCACTTGTTGTTGCTGACGGCTCGCCTCGAGGGTATTGCATCGGCCCTTTTGATGTCCCGAGCGGTGGGCTGGATCTTGGATTGCTCCAACTCGAAGGTGGTGGGATAGAGGGCGCCATTCGAGATCACAATGCAACTCCTTGGTCAGGGATCCAGATCGAACTACACCGTTCCGACGGCTGGTACGGCGGTGAAGTTACTTCAGACGAGCTAGGCAGATTCCAATTCTCTGGGATTTCTCCTGGAGCATACAAGTTGTTTCTTAAACCAAGCAGCTCACATCTGCTGTTCCAGCCGAATCAAATCCAAGAGGTCGGTGTCCACTCTGGAGAGTGGGTACGGAATGTTGACTTTGAACTATCGGGCATGCCTCCAGTCTGGGGCAAGCTAATGGGTGCACCCCAACATCCATTGCGTGGTTTCCATGCGGTCAAAGGGTGGCTGGAGACATCTCCCGTCAAAGGCGATCACACATTTTCCCTTAGCCCTCCCAGTGACCAGGATTATGTCGGTGCATTCTGTTTGTCCGATTCTCTGGTGCGGATCTATGGAGCCGATGTGGAGTCCGGTCAGGAGCAATATGAGGTTGATGCGTTCAACACAGTCGAACGCGAAGTCCGGCTCGTGGATCAGGCGGGGCAGGCCCTTCCATCCGCCTTTGTGACCTTCCGACTTCGTGATGGCGCATCGTTCCCTGGTGGTGCTTCAGCTGATGCAGAGGGAGTCCTCAGAATAGACAGCTCGCCCGCCTTGCCATTGGAGGCGCTCTTTCAACTCCCTGGTGGTGGTGTCGAAGTCTATTCGGTCGCCGAACTCCCGATGGCCGGGGATCTCATGCTTGGGATGCAGACTCTCCAGTGCGAGGTTCATTGCGAGGGTCTGGATGGCATCCCCGTGGCAGGGGTCACGCTTTGGAACCAAGATGCTGGGCTTCGAGCCATTACGGATCGCGGCGGAGTTGGACGCATTCACGGGCCGCCAGGTGAAGGGGGCCTGCGCATCGAGAAGTTCGGCTACTGGCCCCTGGTCACGACTTTCGAGACATCCGTGAGCGCCATTCTTCGTCGACGCGTTGATCTGGTTGAGCTGCGGCTTCCTGAGGGATTAGCAATCGAGCGTCTCCAGGTCGAAGCCGGATTCTCGGTTGGGACGCCGATGGACCTGTCGGCTGTTCGGGCCGAGGAGGAGGACTCTTGGCTGATCCGTTCCTTCCCGGAAGGGGAGTATCGCTTGCGCGGATGGAATGGCCGCGGCGAACTGGTCCTTGACGAGGTGCTTGCCATGCTGGCGACTGGCCCCGCCATCGTCCAGGTCCGCTGAAGCAGGAGGCCTCTGCGGCTTCGCTTCATGGCGGCGTCACGAGGACGGGGCTCGCATGAAGGCGGTTGCTCTTGCCCCGCCAGGCCCCATCCGAGGTCCAGGCGTTCAGGGTCCATGTCTGGGAATAGGAATATTCGAATGTGTCTGCCCAGTTCTCGAGCGAGAGCCCGGAATGGCACGAACATTGGAATCGACTTACATTGAAATGCACAATAACTCTTGATATGGTAAAGTTCAGAAGCAGGGTATCCAGCCCATGGCGAGTCTCGAGCAAGAAACCCGGACCTACCTCCGCCAGACCTTGGGAGTGACGGATCACCTGCGGGCCTGGAAGGGGGTGAGGAAGCTCCCCGCCTTCCTGGCGGCGCGGTACCGATTCGCCCAGGGCAAGCTGATGGGGCACGACTTGCTCTTTGTCCTGGATGAGGCCGAGTCGCCGGAGCCGCCGTCGGTGATCGGCAAGCACGTCGATCTCATCCAGGCCAAGTGCCCGGCCGTGATCGTGTACGTGCGGGAGCAGATCACCTCCTATCACCGACAGCGGCTGATCGATCGGCAGGTCCCCTTCCTCGTCCCCGGCAACCAGCTCTACATCCCGGACCTCGGCGTCGCTCTGCGGGAGTATTTTCGGGCTGCCCGCTCCGCTCCGGAGCAGTTCCGGCCCGCGACCCAGGCCATCCTGATCCACGCGCTGCTGCATCACCCGGACCAGCCCGTCTCGGCGGCCGACCTGGCGCCCGCTCTCGGGTATTCCGCCATGACCCTGAGCCGGGCCTTCGACGAGATCGAGGCCGCCGGTCTCGCGGAATCGCAGCTCGTCGGGCGGCAACGCACCCTCCGCTTTGGCGATCCCCCGCGGCAGTGCTGGCAGGCGGCGATCACCCGCATGGGCGATCCGGTCCGATCGCGGCATTTCGTCGAAGGGGACCGCCCTGGACCGGAGGGACTCCTCGCTGGCCAGGAGGCTCTCGCCCGTTACACCAGGATCAGCTCGCCAGCGCTCCCGGTCATCGCCTTGGGCCACCAGGACTGGCTAGGGAGCAGCGAGGACTACGCGGGGGATCTCGTGGCGGAGGGAGACCCGGCGAGCGTGGAGATCGAGGTATGGAAGTACCAGCCGAGGGAATTCCGGAAGAAAGGAGTCGTCGACCCCCTCTCCCTCTCTCTCTCGCTTCAGGGTTCGTATGACGAGCGGGTCGAGCGAGCCCTGGACGAGTTGCTGGATCAACTGCCGTGGTGAGGGGGCTGGACGGCTTCCGCGAGCACTTCGCGGAGTTCGTCGACCGCTTCGTGATCATCGGCGGCACGGCATGCGATCTCCTGATGGCCGAGGTCGGTCAGCCCTTCCGGGCCACCAAGGACATCGACATCGTGCTCTGCCTCGAAGCCTTCGACGCCGAGTTCGCGGCTGCGTTCTGGCGCTTCATCTCAGGCGGGCGATATTCGACCCGGGAAACCGACGGCCGTGATCGGAGGTTCCACCGATTCCGGAAGCCTGGCTCAGCGGGCTACCCGTTCATGTTGGAGCTCTTCTCTCGGGTCCCCGACCTCCTCGGGCCGTCGATCCAGGGGCATCTCACGCCGATTCCGGTCAGCGACCCGGTCTCCAGCTTGTCCGCCATCCTCATGGACGGGGATTCCTACGCGTGGGCGCACGCCGGGAGGACCCTGGTCGCAGGACTCCCCGTCGTTCGAGCGGAACACCTGATCCCGCTCAAGGCGATGGCATGGCTCGACTTGGATTCGCGCAAGGCACAAGGAGGCCGCGTGGACAGCAGGGACCTGAGGAAGCACAAGAACGATGTGTTCCGGTTGTATGCGATCGCAGACCCGGAGTACCGGTCGCCCCCTCCGGCTTCGATTCGAGCCGCAGTGGACCGCTTCATCGAACAGGTTCGAGGAGGGGAGGTGGATCTTCCGCGTCTCGGGCTGGACGGGCTATCGCTCGAATCCGTGATCAGCGGAATCCGGAAGCGATACGGGGGCGGGTAGCCTCGGCGATGGTCAGGGGTGGAGCGGCAGGGTGGCCGTTAGACTTCACCACCATGCGCGGCCGGATCCACCTCCTCGCCCTTCCCTTCCTGCTGCTCTGCGCCTGCGGCTCGGGCGCCGAGGAACCGGCCCCGCTCCTGCTGCCGCCGCCGCCCACCGCCGAGGGCACCTGGGTGGCGATGGTCGAGGTGGTCGACGCCTCGTCGGGCGCGCCGCTCTCGGGGGCGGTGCTCGAGGCCCAGCGCATGGCCGATCTCGAGGCCGGTGAGGCGGCCGAGACCGTGGCCGCCGGGGTGACCGACTCCAGCGGGCGCGCCACCCTCCACAACCTGCCGGCTGAGGCGCTGCTGTTCCGCGCCCAGGCCGAGGGCTATCGCCCCAACGCCGCCGCGGCCCAGCCGCTGCCGCCGCAGGACGAGGAATCGCTCGACCTGACCGAGGTCAGCATCCAATTGACGCCGGACCGGGCTTGAGCGGGCCCGCCCCGCAAGCCCGCCCCGCCCAATCCCAACAAGCCGCATGCGCTTATCTCGCCTCGCCTTCCTGCTGCTGCTGCTCCTGCCCCTCGCCGCCTGCCAGGTGCAGGGCGCGGCCGAGCCCGGCGCCACCGTCGAATTCCGCATGGTGATGCAGCCTGGCGACGACCCGGCCGCCTATCCCGACGAGCTGCCCTACCGCGACGAGCGGCTCCGCCTCGGCCCCGCGCGCCGCTTCGGGCTGCTGCGCGCCCACACCGCCGACACCGCCAGCGGCTCCCCCGAGCACGCCAACGTGCTGATCGAGCTGCTCGAGGACGACGCCGAGGCCTTCGAGGCCTGGACCGGCGCCAACGTCCAGCGCCGGATGGCCTGGGTGCACCACGGCGAGGTCGTGACGGCCCCGATCATCATGAGCCCCCTCCGGGGCTGGGCGGTGCTGTCGGGCGGCGCCGCGGAGTTCAGCCTCGCCGAGGCCGAGCAGATCGCCGCCCAGCTGCGCTGCCGCGACTGAGCGGCCGGAGAGCCGCCCCTGGCCCAGAATCGCCCCAGCGAGGGGGGCGCCCCGGCGTGGAGCGGCCGGAGCCGGTTCGGGGCTTGAGTCGGTCGCCCGGCCGGCCGCTAAACTCGCATGGTGCGACTGCTCGCTCCGCTGCTCCTGATTCCGCTCGCGGCTTGCGCCCAGACCGTCTACAGCACCGACGCGCCGGGAGGCGCCGGCGGGCCCGACCCGGCAGGGGAAGGCGCCGCCGCACCGACGCTCGAGTCCGCCGCCGGCTTCGCGCTGCTGACCAACATCAAGGCGCAGGAGCTGGCCGACGCGCTGCTCGACACCGGCCTGGCCGACCACCGCGCCTACGCCACCCTGCGTGACCTGTGCGAGCGCGCGCCGCACCGGCTGGCGGGCTCGAAGGGCTACTCCGAGGCGGTGGTCTGGGCCGAGGAGACCATGAAGGCGGCCGGCCTCTCCAACGTGCGCCGCGAGGGCGTGCTGGCCGAGCACTGGGTGCGCGGCGAACCCGAGGTCGTGACCATGAACAGCGGCCTGCTCGGCGACCAGCCGCTCGCCGCCGCCGCGCTCGGCCGCTCGATCGGCACCCCGCCCGGCGGCATCACCGCGCCGGTGGTCGAGGTGGATGGGGTCGAGGACCTGCAGGAGCGCGCCGCCCGCGGCGAGAGCTTCGAGGGCAAGATCGTGTTCTTCAATGAGCCGATGGACCCGACCGTGCGCTCGACCTTCCGCGCCTACGGCCGCGCGGTCAAGCAGCGCTCGGTCGGCGCGATCGAGGCCGCCCGCGTCGGCGGCGTCGCCGCGCTGGTGCGCTCGATGAGCACCAAGTGGGACGACGCGCCGCACACCGGCGCGCTGCGCTACGAGGAGGGCCTGCCCCAGGTGCCCGGCCTGGCGCTCGGCATCCTCAGCGCCGAGTCGCTCAGCGCCGGCCTGAAGGCCGGCACGGTCGAGTCGGTCACGATCGTCGCGAACTGCAAGCAGCTGCCGCCGAAGCGGAGCTACAACGTGGTCGGCGAGATCGTCGGCAGCGAGCGGCCGGAGGAAGTGCTGGTCGTCGGCGGCCACCTCGACTCCTGGGACAAGGGGCAGGGCGCGCACGACGACGGCGGCGGCTGCGCGGCCTCGATCGAGGCCCTGCGCCTGCTGCTCGAGGTCGGCTGGCAGCCGAAGCGCACCGTCCGCGCGGTGATGTTCGCCAACGAGGAGAACGGCCTCGGCGGCGGCCGCGGCTACGCCAAGCAGCACGGCCCGACCGAGCGCCACCTGATCGCGATCGAGAGCGACGGCGGCAGCTTCTACCCGCGCGGGATCGCGCTGAACCTCGACCCCAAGGCCCTCAAGCGGCTGCGTCCGCTCGGCATGGCGCTGAGCGCGGTGGGGGCGGAGCGGGTGATGCAGGGCGGCGGCGGCGCCGACATCGGCCCGCTGCGCGAGCACGGCTGCAAGATGGGCGCGCTGCGGGTCGAGGACTCGCGCTACTTCGACCTGCACCACAGCGACAACGACACCATCGACCAGGTCAGCCCGCGCGAGATCGAGATGGGCGCGGTGGTGATGGCCTTCTGGCTGGGCGTGCTGGCGAACGCGGACGAGGCGGTGTTCGAGTAGGTTGGGATCCTCCGGGCGTATCCGCCCGGAGGAGCTAGGTCTATCTTGAAAATCAGGCGCCACGCGCCGGAATTTCGAGGTAAGATCCCATCGTGCTCGCTCGCTCGGCTCTCCTGTCCACGCTTCAGCAGCGCCTGGAGGCCTTCCCGGTCGTCGCTCTGCTCGGAGCGAGGCAGGTCGGGAAGACCACCCTGGCGCGCCAATTCACGGAGTCCTGGCCGGGTGAGGCCACCTTCTTCGACCTCGAGGATCCGCGGCACCTCGCCCGGCTCGCCGACCCCATGCTGGCCTTGGAGCCTCTGCGCGGCCTCGTGGTCCTGGACGAGGTCCAACGGGTGCCCGAGCTGTTCCCGATCCTGCGCGTCCTGGCGGACCGACCGGGGCTGCCCGCCCGCTTCTTGGTCCTCGGCAGCGCATCGCCCGAGCTCCTGCGTCAGAGTTCGGAGAGCCTCGCCGGACGAATCGCCCACTGGGAGATGGAGGGCTTCCGGATGCCCGAGCTCGAGCCGGCCGAGGGCGAGGCTCTCTGGGTGCGCGGCGGTTTCCCGCGGTCCCTGCTCGCCCGCGAGGAGTCCGCGAGCCTGGAGTGGCGGCGAGAATTCATTCGGACCTACCTCGAGCGCGACCTCTCCCTGCTGGGCTTCGGCATGCCTCCGGAGGCCATGCGCCGCTTCTGGTCCATGCTGGCCCACTACCACGGGCAGACCTGGAACGGCGCCGAGTTGGCGCGGGCCTTCGGCATGGCCGAACGCACGGTGCGCCGGTACCTGGACGCGCTGGTCTCGACCTTCATGGTGCGCCGTCTCGAGCCCTGGCATGAGAACCTGGCCAAGCGACAGGTGAAGTCGCCGAAGATCTACCTCAGCGACAGCGGGCTGCTCCACGCTCTCCTCGGGATCGAAGACCGGAGCCAATTGCTCGGCCACCCGAAGGTGGGGGCCTCGTGGGAAGGTTTCGCCATCGAACAGGTGGTCGCCTCGCTCAGCCTCCGGCGTGAGGAGTGCTCCTTCTGGGCCCTGCACAGCGGTGCCGAGCTCGACCTGCTGGTGCAACGGGGCGGACGCCGCTGGGGCTTCGAGTTCAAGTTCACGAGCGCGCCGCGGCGGACACGCAGCATGCACTCGGCGATCGAGGCGCTCGGTCTCCGGAAGCTGTTCGTGGTCCACGCCGGGGAGACGCGATTCGCGATGGGGGAGCAGATCGAGGCCTTGCCGCTGCTCGCGCTCACGGGGCTCGAGCTCCCGGAATGAAGGCGGCGCCGCGTGGCGATGGCCGGCGTCAACTTCGAGAAGAAAGGGGGCAAGTCGTGCGTCCGGCGGCAATCAGAAGATGGAGCGTCCAACCCCCGGGACCATCCCCGGGAAGGGCGCTCTCATCTCATTCCCACATGCGCTTCCCGTCCCTCCTCCTATCCACGGTCGCTCTCTGCGCCCTCCCGCTCCCTCTGCCCGCCCAGATCGTCGGCGGCGAGACCGTCGTCCTGAAGAAGGTCTACGGCCAGCCGGACCAGGCGCTCGGCGCCTCCCTGGCGGCGCTTCCCGACCTCGACCACGACGGCCGCCGCGAGATCCTGGTCGGGGCTCCGGGTACGGTCTCCACCGCCCGGCCCGGCCAGGCCTTCCTGGTCTCGCCCGGCTCCGGATCCGTGCTGCGCGCCTTCTCCGAGGGCGGAGCCGATCAGCACTTCGGCGAGGTCCTGGCCTACGCCGGTGACCTGGACGGTGACGGCGGCCCCGATCTGGCCATCGCCACTCAGGTGACCGACACCCATCCCAGCACGATCTACACCTATCGCGCCCGGACCGGCGCCGCGCTCAGCCGCCACTCCCTGCGCCCCGGCGAGGCCTGCGATTCCCTCGCCGCCGCCGGCGACTTCGACGGCGACGGCGCCGACGACCTCCTGTTCAGCGCCAGCGACACCCTCAGCTGCCGCTGGGGAGTGCTCTCCGGCCGGACCGGAGCCCTGTTGTTCGAGGAGGTCCTCCAGACCTATGGCGCCAATTCCTTCGAGGTCTTCCGGGTCGGCGACCTGGACGGCGACGGCCACCGCGACTTCGCGGTCGGCGACCGCTACGCGGACACGGCGCTGTACACGAACGTCGGCCAGGTCACGGTCCATTCGGGCGCCGATGGTTCGGCCCTGCTCTTCGTCCACGGCGAGGGCAGCCACGACAAGTTCGGGACCTCGGTCGCCGGCACCGGCGACCTGGATGGCGACGGTGTGCCCGACCTCCTGGTCGGCGCGACCGGCACCTCCAGCTTCGCGATGGGTTGGCATGGCTCGGCCTATCTGATCTCCGGCGCGGACGGCCGGGTGGTCTGGCGGCGCGACGGCGAAGGGAGCAGCCATCACCTCGGCCGGACCGTGATCAGCGTCGGTGACTTCGACGGCGACGGCGAGGAGGACCTCGCGGCCGGCGCGCCGAACTTCCAGCTCGAGAGCTTCTGGGCCAAGGGCGCGGTCTACGTGCTGCGCGGGAGTGACGGCCGGGTCTTGAGCCGGACCCCGGGCGCGCAGGGCGATCACCTCGGCCATGGCCTGATCGCCGCCGGCGACCTCGACCGCGATGGCCTGGACGACCTGGTGGCTTCCAGTCCCTACCCGGCGTCCTCCGGCGGTGTCCTGGCGGGCATCGGCCTCGATCCCTACCTGCACCCCTCGGCGGGGAGGCTCAGCCTGTCGGCCGGCGCGCCGGTGGAGTTCGGCATCGACTTCCCGGCCAGCGAGGGCGGCCACTCCTACCTGGTGCTGGCCAGCGCTGCCGGCACCGGCCCGACGCTGGAGGGCAGGCTCGAGATCCCGCTGACCGCCGACACGCTCTATCACCGCCTGAAGGCCGGCGGCGGCGGCGCGGTGCTCCAGCACGGCCACGGGCGGTTGAGCCGCCAGGGCGACGCCCGCGCTGCGCTGCTCGCCCACCCGAGCCTGTCTGGCTTCGCCGGCCAGACCCTGGCCTTTGCCGCGATCAGCTACGACCGGCACAGCGGCGAGGGGCGGCTCAGCTCGATCGCGCGCTTCGTGACGATCCTGCCCTGACGGGGGACTGGCGGACCTGCCGGGAGATTTTTGGGCAGGAATCCATCCTCGCGGCATGTCGAGTAGGGGGCCCTCCGTCTCCTCCTCGGCCCTTCCTCCCATGCTCCCCACCCGCACGCTCGTTCCCGCCACCCTGCTCACCCTCGCGACTGCAGTCTCTGCCCAGACCGCTGGGGGGAGCGCGGACAACCGGTGGACCTTCTATGCCAGCAGTTCCTCGGGCTACGACTTCGCCCGGACCATGGACACCATCTCCGACCTGAACGGCGACGGCGTCCCGGAGCTGCTGGTCGGGGAGCCCTTCGCGACCTACCAGGTGCACCACGGCGGCGCCGCCACGATTCTCTCGGGCAGCAACGGGAGCATCCTCCACCGTCACCACGGAGCGGCGAGCGAGCGGCTCGGGCAGGTCGTCTCCGCCGCCGGCCACCTGGACGCGGACGGGGTCGAGGACTACCTCTATCTGGTCCATCGTGATGCGCTCACCTTTGGCCCGATCGTCTACGGCATGTCGGGAGCCACCCACCAGGAGCTGTTCCGCCTCCCCTTGCTCTCGCATGGCGACTGCCGCTCGCTGGCACCCGCCGGCGACGTGGACGGTGACGGCGTCGACGACTTGCTGGTCGGCGCCACCAACGTCATCGAGCTCTTCTCTGGCGCCACCCAGGCGAGTCTCCTCCGCATCTATGAGATCAACGTGGATCTTGGCTTCGCCGTCCGCGGGATCGGTGACCAGGACGGCGACGGCAAGCCGGACATCCTCGCCGGCGCCCCGAGGGCCTCTGCGGGGATGCAGAACAGCGGCGCGGTCAGGATCTACTCGAGCGCCACCGGCGCCATTCTGCTCGAGGTCAGCGGACGAAATAGTGGCGCCAGTTTCGGCTGCAGCGTGGCGGCGGCCGGCGACATGGACGGCGACGGCTTCGAGGACTTCGTCGCCGGCGGCTACGGGACCAAGGTTGGCAACCTGCAAATGGCTGGCATCGTTCAGCTCTGTTCCGGCGCCACCGGCGCCGTCCTGTGGGAGGTCGAAGGCGATCAAGGTTGGGGATACCTCGGCGAGAACGTCGAGGTTCTCGGCGATGCCGACGGCGACGGCGTTCCGGACGTGTCGGGCGGCGCGCCGCGCGTGGACAACGCCGCAGGAACCCTCGTGGGCCGGATCAGCTTCTACTCCGGAGTCGACGGGCGCGAGTTCTGGCGGGATGAAGGGACGAGCTCCCGGAACATCGGCGCGCTGCTCGTTGCCGCCGGAGATCAGGGCCTGGTGCCCTGCCAGTTCTCCTACGCCGTCGAAGATCAACAGATCCGGACCCTGGCTTACGAGCCGCATCTCTACGTGGAGGCGCTGGAGCTAAGCGTCTCGAGTGGCGTCTCGGTGCGGCTCAAGCTGGACTTCCCGAACACGCTTCGAGACAAGGCCTACGCCGTGCTGGCCAGCGCCGGTGGGACCGGGCCCACCACCCTCGGCGGAATCGAGGTTCCGCTGACCGACGGTCCGATGCTCCAGCAGTTCGTGAGCGGGTGGACCCCGGTCGCCTTATTGCGGGGTCGCGGAACGCTGAACGTGCACGGCGAAGCGGTGGCGGAGATGGTCGGGGCACCGGGTCTGGCCGCCTACCTCGGCAGCAGGATCTGGCTCGCGGCGGTCTGTTACGATCGAGCCACCGGGGTGGGAATCCGCAGTTCGGTCCCGCACGGGGTGACGATCGTGCCCTGACCGGTTGGCCCGCTCTCCTTTACTTTCTTCCTCTCCTCCTCTCCTCACTCCTCGCTCCTCGCTCGACATGGTCTGGAAATTGCAATCCTTGGCGCTCGCCTTGCTCGGCGTCGGCACCCTCGCGTCAGCCACCCCCGCTCAGTCCTTCGGCGATGATCAGGAAGCCTGGTGGTACTTCGGCAGCGCGGGACCGAACAATTCCTTCGGTGCGTCTCTCGATCTCATCTCTGACCTGAACGGCGACGGTGTTCCGGATGCCATCGTCGGGATTCCTGACCGTTACTTCTTCTCCCTCACCGGCCAGGTCGATCTTGTCTGTGGCGCGACGGGCGGGTTGATCCGCTCGATCTTCGGGCGGAGCGGTCAGCGCCTCGGCCAACTGGTCGCTGCGGGCGGCGATCTCGACGGCGATGGCGTCGAGGACATCCTGGCCCGATTCACCGGGAATCCTCCGGGGGATCACCGGTCCATCGCCGCCTTCTCCGGCGCCACCGGCCAGCCCCTGTCCGGATCGATTCCCAATCTCGCTGGGGGGTGCAATCCCTGAGCGCGGTCACGGATGTGGACGGTGATGGGATCGATGACATCCTGATCGGGAGCGCTGGCCAGGTCGACCTGATCTCGGGCTCGACCCAGTCCGTGCTGCTCACGATCTCCCAGGTCGGTGTCGGGCTCGGCGATTCCGTTGCTGCGATCCCCGATCTCGACGGGGATGGCAAGGATGACATCCTGGTGGGCCTGCCGTTCTACAACTCCGGAATCCTGGCGAACTGTGGCGCCGTCCGGGTGTATTCGAGCGCGACCGGCGCTCAGGTCCTCGAGGTCTTGGGACCCTATTCCCAGTCCCACCTCGGCTCGAGCGTCGCCTTCATCGGAGACCTTGATTCCGACGGTGTGCCAGATTTTGCAGCGGGAGCGAAGGACTTCACCCAGTCGTCGTACCAGCAGCGGGGCATGGTCTCGACCTTCTCAGGCACTGGTCAGGAGATCTGGCGTACCTTGGGGGCATCCGAATATGACCGGCTCGGAAGCGTCGTCGAAGGCCTGGGTGATTGGAACCTGGATGGAGTACCCGACGTAATCGCGGTTAGCAAGGACGCTTTGGCTTACGGCGGAAGTCGGCCCGGCAAGCTCGTCGCCCTTTCCGGCTTGAACGGGAGGGAGATCTGGGCCCAGCGGGGCAATGTGAATGAGCCGGTCGGGACTGCCCTGGCGACGTCTTTCGATCTCGGCGACCAAGAGGCGGGGTTGATCTACACGGTGGATGAGGTCGCGGTCGTGGCGACGGTCTATCACCCGTGCTTGCGAGCCTCCAGCGCGGAGCTCAGCCTGGCGAGCGGGAGCCCGGTCGTCCTCGAGATCGATTTCCCCGACATCCTCGCCGGGAGGCATTTCGCCGTGCTAGGCAGCTTCACGGGCACGGGCCCGACCAAGAGCGGCGGGATCTGGATTCCCCTGACGAAGGATTCCTTGTTCTGGAGCCTCGCCGGTGGCTGGAACATCCTTCCCTTGGAGGGCGGGGTGGGGGTCCTGGATGCCAGCGGCCGAGCGGAAGCGAGGCTGGTTCCGGCACCGGGTCTGGCGGCCTATGTCGGCACCACGGTCTGGTTCGCCGCCGTCAGCTACCACTCGGCACTCGGACACGGCTACCTCAGTTCGGTCTCTCAGGAAGTGGTGATCCTGCCCTAGCGCGAGGGCAGCGGAGCGGAGCCCTGGCGGCCCGGCGCGGCAGGGCCCGGCTCGGCCTCGGGCCCCGGGGGAGCCGCCGGTTGACCCCTCCGGGAATCGGGGGGAAACTACAAGGTCCCCGGGCCACGGCCTTCCCCCCGAGTCGCGGTCGAAATCGCTCGGATTTCGTCCCAAAGGCCCTGGCCTCGGCCTCGCCACCACCACCATGCCCATCGACTTCAAGGAGCAGTTCGGCGTCAACGCCGGCTACGTCGAGACCCTGTTCGACCAGTGGCGCACCGACGCCACCACCGTCGACCCCGAGTGGGCGCGCTGGTTCGAGCGCAGCGCCCCGGCGGTGGAGCCTGGAGCGAAGGGCCCGGTCGAGACCGACGAGGAGCTGGCCGAGCCGCTGCGCGGCGTCGCCGCCAAGATCGCCTCGAACATGGAGGCCAGCCTGGAGGTGCCGACCGCGACCACGGTCCGCACCCTGCCGGTCAAGGTGCTCGACGAGAACCGCCGCGTGCTCAACCAGCACATGCGGGTGCGGGCGCTCGGCAAGGCCAGCTACACCCACCTGGTGGCCTACGCGATCGTGCGCGCGATCGCCGAGATGCCCAACGTGCAGTCGCGCTGCGAGCACCGCGACGGCAAGGCATACAAGGTCACGCCGAAGCACGTGAACCTCGGCATCGCGATCGACGTGCCCGGCGCCGGCGGCAAGCGCAGCCTGGTCGTGCCTTCGCTGAAGGGCTGCGAGGCGATGAGCTTCAAGCAGTTCTACGACACCTACCAGGACGTGGTCGCGCGCGGCCGCGAGGGCAAGCTGGCGGCGGCCGACTTCGCCGGCACCACCGTGTCGCTGACCAACCCCGGCGGCTTCGGCACCCAGCTGTCGGTGCCGCGGCTGATGAAGGGCCAGGGCCTGATCGTCGCCACCGGCGGCATCGGCGTGCCGACCGAGGTGCGCTACATCTCGAAGGCGCACCAGGCCGAGATGGCGATCTCGCCGGTGATGACCGTCACCAGCACCTACGACCACCGCACCGTGCAGGGCGCCGAGTCCGGCCTGTTGCTGAAGCGGGTCGAGGAGCTGCTCGAGGGCGCCGACGGCTTCTGGCAGGACATCTTCCGCGACATGCGGGTGCCGTGGACGCCGATCGTCGCGGTGACCGACACCGACACCGCCCACGAGGGCCTGACCGACGCCGAGAAGCAGGCCAAGGTCTGGCTGCTGATCAACGCCTACCGCGTGCGCGGCTGCCGCCTCGCCGACCTCGACCCGCTCGAGTACCGGCCCGACCCGCTGCCCTCGCTCGACCCGGCCTGGTACGGCTTCACGATCTGGGACCTCGACCGCGAGTTCCTGACCGACGGCATGTGCGGCAAGCCGGTGATGACGCTGCGCGAGATCCTCGAGGTGCTGCGCGAGACCTACTGCCGGCGCTGGGGCATCGAGTACATGCACGTGGTCAACCGGCAGCGCAAGCACTGGATCCGCGAGCGGGTCGAGCCGCGCCGCAACGAGGAGGTGTTCGACCAGCACGACCGCAAGCGGCTGCTGCGCCGGCTGGTGAAGGCCGAGAACTTCGAGCGCTTCCTGCACACCCGCTACCCGGGCAACAAGCGCTTCTCGCTCGAGGGCGCCGACACCCTGGTGCCGGTGCTGGGGGAGATGCTCGACCGGCTGGCCGGCAACGGCGTCGAGCGGGTGGTGATCGGCATGGCTCACCGGGGCCGGCTGAACGTGCTCGCCAACCTCATGAACAAGAGCTACGAGCGCATCTTCGGCGAGTTCGAGGCCGTGATGCTGCCGAGCTCGGTCGAGGGCTCGGGGGACGTCAAGTACCACCAGGGGCAGCGCGGCACCTACACCACCCCCGACGGCCGCGAGGTCGAGGTGGTGCTGTCGGCGAACCCGAGCCACCTCGAGGCGGTCGACCCGGTGGTCTGCGGCATGGTGCGCGGCTTCCAGGACCGCGACGGCGACGTCGAGCGCAAGAAGACGGTCGGCGTGCTGATCCACGGCGACGCCGCCTTCACCGGGCAGGGCGTGGTGGCCGAGACGCTGCAGATGAGCGGCCTGCGCGCCTACGGCACCGGCGGCACGATCCACGTGGTGGTGAACAACCAGATCGGCTTCACCGCCAGCCCGCGCGACCTGCACTCGACCTACTACTGCACCGACATCGCCAAGATGATCCAGGCGCCGGTGCTGCACGCCAACGGCGACTACCCGGAGTCGGCGCTGCGCGCTGCGCACGTCGCGGTCGACTACCACCAGGAGTTCGGCGCCGACGTGGTGGTGGACATGGTCTGCTATCGCCGGCGCGGCCACAACGAGGGCGACGAGCCGGCCTACACCCAGCCGCTGCTCTACCAGAAGATCGCCAAGCACCCGACGGTGCGCGAGAACTACATCGACCTGCTGGTGCGGCGCGGCGCCATGACGCTGGAGGAGTGCGAGGCGGTCTCCGAGCAGTACGACGAGGAGCTGCGCGCGGCGCTGGAGAAGTCGCGCGAGCAGGAGGCGCCGGAGGCAGCGGGGGAGGATGCGGCCGCCTTCGAGCTGCGCACGGAGCACCCCGGCGACTGGTGCGACGCGGCCTCGCCCGAGACCGCGGTCGAGGAGGAGCGCCTGGTGGCGCTGATCGACCGCTGTAACAGCATGCCGGAGGGGCACGTCGTGCACCCCAACCTGCTGCGCCAGCTGCGCCGGCGGGAGGACATGGTGCGCGGCGGCCGCGACCTGGACTGGGGCTGCGCCGAGGCCTTGGCCTTCGGGTCGCTGGTTGAGGACGGCGTGCCGATCCGGCTGGCCGGGCAGGACAGCGGCCGCGGCACCTTCAGCCACCGCCACGCGGTGATCCGCGACCAGGTGACGGCGGCCGATCACGTGCCGCTGGCGCACCTGTCGGCCGACGCCGGCTTCGAGGCCTGGGACTCGCTGCTGTCGGAGGAGGCCGGGCTGGCCTTCGAGTACGGTTACGCCGCCGCCAAGCCGGCTTCGATGGTGTTGTGGGAGGCGCAGTTCGGCGACTTCGTGAACGGCGCCCAGATCCCAATCGACCAGTTCCTGTCGGCCGGCGAATCGAAGTGGGGCCAGCGCGTCGGGCTGAGCCTACTGCTGCCGCACGGCTACGACGGCCAGGGGCCGGAGCACTCCAGCGCGCGGCCGGAGCGCTTCTTGCAGCTCTGCGCCGAGGGCAACTTCGTGGTCGCCAACTGCTCGACCGCGGCGCAGTACTTCCACCTGCTGCGGCGGCAGGGCGCGGACTCCGCCCGGCGCCCGATGGTGGTGTTCACGCCCAAGAGCCTGCTGCGCGACCCGCGCGCGGCCAGTCCGGTGGGGGAGCTGGCGGGGGGCCGCTTCCGCGAGCTGATCGGCGACGACCGGGTCGAGGCTGCGGCCGTGAAGCGAGTGGTCCTGTGCACCGGCAAGGTCTACCACGACCTGGTCGAGGCGCGCCGCGAGGCCGGCGCCGAGCAGGTCGCCCTGGTGCGGGTGGAGCAGCTCTACCCCTTCCCGCGCAAGGCGCTGGAGGAGGAGCTGGCCCGCTACCCCGGCGCCGAGCTGGTCTGGCTGCAGGAGGAGCCCAAGAACATGGGCGCCTGGTGCCACGTCCAGGCCCGCCTGCTCGAGCTCGATCGGCGCGTCCGCTATCTCGGTCGCCCCGCCGCCGCCAGCCCGGCCACCGGCTCCTACCGCCGCCACCAAGCCGAGCAGGAGGCCCTGGTCCAAGCCGCCATTTCGGGGTCAGACGTCGATTAATTCGGGGTCAGACATCCATTTCGG